>JAOZTW010000463.1 GCA_029938985.1 Bacteroidales bacterium
TACTTTTGAAATATTAAAATGCTCATTTACAAAGGTAAACTTTAATTCTAATATCTAAAAAAAGCCTTGAGCTTGACTCTCGTGAAAAACGCCGTGTTTTTTTCTTTTCGCTAATCATTATTAGCAGTTTGATACATTTTTTCTCTCAAAATTTTAATTTTTTCATCTGCAATATAATCATCGTAGTTCATTAATTTATCTATAATCCCATTTGGAGTTAGTTCAATTATTCTATTACAAACCGACTGTATAAATCGGTGGTCGTGTGAGGACATAAAAATGTTACCTGGATATTTAATCAAATTATTATTTAATGCTTGAATTGACTCCAAATCCAAATGGTTTGTTGGTGTGTCTAACACCAAAGTGTTAGCATCTATTAGCATCATTTTGGCAAGCATACAACGCATTTTTTCGCCACCAGATAAAACGTTGACTTTCTTATAAATATCTTCTCCTAAAAACAACATTTTGCTTAAATAGCTACGTATATAAAGCTCTGTTGTATCAGAAGTGAATTGACAAAGCCAATCAAAAAGTGTTAAATCACTTTTAAAAAAATCGGAATTATCCAAAGGTAAATATGCCGATGTTATAGTTTGTCCCCATTGATATGTACCCGAATCTGCTTGTTTTTTTTCGTTAATTATTTCAAAAAAGGTTGTCATTGCCATAGAATTTTTAGAAATAAAAACTATTTTTTCATCTCTATTTGCATAAAATTCTACATTTTTAAAGAGCACATTTCCATCTATACTTGCCGATAAATTTGTTACCTCAAGTATTTTATCTCCCACCTTTCTGTTTGGGGTAAATATAATTCCAGGATATTTTCGTGTTGATGGTTTAATATCTTCAATATTAAGCTTTTCAATCATTTTTTTACGACTTGTAGCTTGTTTAGATTTTGCTACGTTTGCACTAAAACGAGTGATAAATTCTTGTAGCTCTTTACGCTTTTCTTCTGCTTTTTTGTTCTGCAATTTTTGCTGTCGCAATGCTAATTGGCTACTTTGATACCAAAAAGTGTAATTACCCGCAAAAATATTAACCTCACCAAAATCAATATCTACTGTGTGTGTGCTTATTGCGTCAAGAAAATGCCTATCATGTGAAACTACAAGAACAGTGTTTTCGTAGTTTGCCAAATAATTTTCCAACCACATTACTGTTTCAATATCAAGGTCGTTGGTAGGCTCATCTAATAATAAATTATCAGGTTTTCCAAAAAGTGCTTGTGCAAGCAAAACTCTAACTTTTTGTTTCCCACTCAAGTCTTTCATCAAAGAGTAATGTAACTTTTCGGTAATGCCCAAATCACTTAAAAAATTTGCCGCATCACTTTCTGCATTCCAGCCGTCCATGTCGGCAAATTCTCCTTCGAGTGCAGCTGCTTCAACTCCGTCTTCTTCCGTAAAATCTGGTTTAGCGTATAGTGCATCTTTTTTTTGCATTATGTCCCACAATTTAGAATGCCCTTTCAAAACAGTGTTTAGTACTGTATATTCGTCAAAAGTAAAATGGTCTTGACTTAAAACAGACAATCTTTCTCCAACTCCCAAGCTAATGTGTCCTTTTATAGTATCTAGTTCGCCCGAAATAGCTTTTAGAAATGTAGATTTTCCTGCTCCGTTTGCTCCTATTATTCCGTAACAATTTCCTTGTGTAAATTTCATGTTAACATCTTGAAACAACACTCTTTTACCGAATTGTATTCTTAAATCTGCAATTGTAATCATTTTAAATTAAATATTTTTTTATTGTAGGGTTAGGTACTTAGCGAAAAAGAAAAAATAACTTAGCCCAATCACTTGTTTATTTAGCCCTTTTGAAAAATTTAAGAAGTCATTAAATAGTTCACTATTTGCAGATTATTAAATTATTAGAAGAACAAAAAATACGGCGTATTCTGGAGTTACTTATTATTTCATTTTCACTTATTGAAACTCAAAAAATGAGTTTTTTAAAACACCCTATAAACTTTTTATTAACTCTTTTATTAATAAAGTCATATTTGGTTCGGCTTTTTTTGCCACTTCTTGTACTTCTTCGTGCGAAATTTCCACAATTTCTCCAGGTACTCCACTATCTGTAATTATTGAAACAGCAAAAATAGGAATACTCATGTGATGAGCTACAGTTGTTTCTGGTACAGTGGACATTCCAACGGCATCAGCACCAAGTTTATAAATATATTTGTATTCGGCAGGGGTTTCAAAAGTAGGACCTTGAATTCCTGCATAAACGCCTTGTTGAAGTTTTATATTTTTTTCTTTGGCAATTTCAAATACCTTTTTTATATAATTTTTATTATAAACAGCACTCATATCTGGGAAACGTGGACCTAATTTTTCGTGGTTTTGTCCACGCAAAGGATGTTCTGGAAAAAGATTAATATGGTCGTTTATAACCATAATATCTCCAACTACAAAATTAGGATTCATGCCACCTGCGGCATTTGAAACAATCAGTGTTTTTATTCCCAAAAACTTAAAAACTCTAACAGGAAATGTTACTTCTTGCATTGAATATCCTTCATAATAATGAAATCGTCCTTTAAGAGCTATAACTTTCTTTCCAGCAAGTGTTCCAAGTATTAATTTTCCTGAATGTCCCTCAACAGTAGAAACTGGAAAATTAGGAATTTCATTGTATTCTATTTCGTACTCTGTGTCTATTTCGGTTGCTAATCCTCCCAAGCCTGTGCCAAGAATAATACCTATTTCTGGTTCAAAATTGGTTTTTTGTTGTACGTAAGTCGTAGTTTGCTTTATTTTTTCTAACATAATTGATTATTTGATTATTAAATTCATTTTTTGTTTGAAACAAAAAATCTATTTCTATTGGAATATAATATAAAAAATTACTAACTTCTAATGTTAATAAATTGTTGTTTCTTAGCCTAACAGCATCTTTTTCTGTAGTAATTATTATTTTATCTTCCGTATCTATTTTATTAAAAGTTGTATTTATTTTTTCAATACTTTTTTTGTTAAATGAAAAATGATCTGGAAAGTTTATATGTATAATATTTTTGGTAGTTTTTTCCAGATATTCAACAAGAGGTTTTGCATTTGCTATTCCTGTGATTAATAAAATTTTTGTTTTAGAGTTTACTTTAGCTCTTTTACTTTTTTTGATATGTTTTATTTTTCCATATTTTATATATGTAAAAAAAATTGTTTGATAGGGCATCAAGTTTAAATCTTGTGCTATTATTCTTCGTTCAATAGGTTTCAAACCCAATGGACACTTTGTAATTATTATTATATTAGCTCTTTTATATTGCGAAATATTATCTCTCAATTTGCCATAAGGCATAAAACTATCATTATAAAAAAGATTGTTATAATCTGTTAGTAAAATCATTAAACTTGGAGTAATTTTTCTATGCTGATGAGCATCGTCTAATATTACTGTGCTAATATTTTTGTCATAATTCAGTAATTTTGTTACTCCTTCGGTTCGTTTTCTACAAACAGCAATTTTTACTTTTGGAAATTTCATCTGCATTTGTTTTGGCTCATCTCCAATATCTTCATAAGTAGATTTTGAATTTACAAGTATAAATCCTTTTGTTTTTCGCTTGTAGCCTCTACTTAGAATTGCAATATTAAATATAGATGAAAAAAGCCTTATTAAGTACTCTGTATGTGGAGTTTTACCTGTACCACCTACAGTTAGATTGCCTATTGAGATTACTGAAATATCAAATTCTTTAGATTTTAATATTTCATTATCATATAAAAAATTTCTAAACCATGTAATTATTTGATAAAGAATAGAGAAAGGTAATAGTAACCAGCGCATTTTTTTCTAATGTATTAATGTCATTTTTTCCTTTGGAAAAACGTCGTATAAATTTTATAAACTATTAATTTTTTTTTATTTACTCTCATCGAAGCTCTATAACTATGACTTTCAAAATTCTTAAAGCTTGAGTTTGCTCTGTAAATGAGTATTTTAATAATTTTGCACAACACAGAGTTTTGTGTTTTTTATGAGTATAATTATGTAAAAATAAAATACTAAGTAACTCCAAATTACAATATTATTTTTTTCTTTTAATAATTTAAAAAAGCGAAATAAGTACTCATAAAAGTTTTATTTTTTATTTTTTACCTACATTTTTAAATTCATCAAAACAGCTAATAATAGCTTCATTGTTAACACTGTTGTAAAAAGTAAAAGAATGAAAAATAAATAATTATTATTCGCAATAGTATAGTTTTTTTATTAAATATGCAAGAAAAAATTAAAAAAAAGGAAGTTATAACAAAATGATTAGATGATTTGTCTGTTTTTTAATACAATACTGTACAATTATAATATTGATAATCTGGACTCTCAATTATCCTATCGGACGCTTTGAGGTCTCGTAAAGACCTCAAAGCGTTTTTGTTGTCACTCAAATATTTTACTTGTAGTATGTGTAATTGTAAATTATTACACCCTCTTTTAAAAGAATTAGTTCGGGTAGTTCCTTGTTGTTGTAAATGTAGGTTATGTAATCTAATTTATTATTTTTGTCTAAATAAATAGTTTTTAAGTCATTAAATAGTTTCAAGAAGGTATTAATGTTTTGTTTGCTTATTTGTTCTTTTGCTAAAATATTATTTACTACTTGGTTGTTTGTAGATAAATTATTGTTTTTGTAATTAAAATTAGAAAATCTAAAATAAACAAAAAACATGAACACAACAATATAAA
>JAOZTW010000464.1 GCA_029938985.1 Bacteroidales bacterium
GATTATAAAATCGTCTTTATTGGTCTGTTTTTCTTGATTCATTTTTTGATAGTTTATTATAGGATTGCCCTTTATTTGATAAAAGCTATCTTTAGGGTTATTCATAAAAAATATAACTCCAAGCTCCAGTTTGGAGAATTAGTGCGTATGCTACAACTCAAATTAATTTGTCTAACGAGTCTGCAACTATTCTATGTTTAGGCATATTAAAAACAAAAATAACTTCGTTTAAATTTATCAATTAATTATTTTAATATGCCTTATCCAAGCTGAAGATTGAAGTTACATTTTTCATCAACAAACTCCAGTATATCAAAATAAAAACTTAAACTCCTAACAAATAACTATATTCTTGGAATGTAGGCAACATTTCGTTCATTATTTCTTCTTGTTCATAAACTTGTGCAAAAGCAAGTAATTGTTGAATGATATAAACAGCAATTTGTTTTTCTCTATCAGTGCCATCTGCACTATTTCCTTTTAAGCTTACATAATATTCAAGATGAGTTTTATAATATTCAAATATTGTTCTTGAAATTTCATTAGCTTTCTCTGGTTTTCCTAATTTATAATAATCTTCAACTACTGGCAGTATTGAAAATGAATAAGATATTTGAGAATGTGGTAATACCTCAAGGCATCTATCTAAAACCTCTTCTGCTTTATCATTTTTTTTCTCATCAATTAATTTTGAGGCTAATCTATGAAAAACATCTCTAATATCCATTATTGTAACTACTCTTTTTATGTAATGGTCAACATGAAAATCATCACTTTCAATATTTCCCCAATTAAACTTATTCATTAAGTTTTCGTACAAAATATCGCTATCTATACTACCAAAAACACCTTTTTCATTTCCTTTTACAGGATAGGGTACAAGTCTGTAAGCAAAGCCTTCAAGACGAAAATATTTTGTTAATCCCATGTAGTTATCTGCTCCAACACTTGAGGCAAAATAAATAGGACGTTCCCAATTGTTGTGTGCCAAAATATCCAAAATAATCATCTGGCTTTTCATTAAGTACGATTTCCCGATTTTCCATTCCAAAGCCTCTACTATTTCCGATTGCTTGTCTTTTGGAACTATTCCAAGTTCAATTACTTTTTTCTTGTCAACAGGTAGTTTAAAGTTTTTTGTTGGTATAAAATCCATTTGTTCACTTGCTGTTGTACCCACCTTTGTGTCTGCATTATCCGATGCCACAAAAGTCATTATATCTGTTAATAGTGTTGGTTCAGAAGCTATTTTTGTCATCAGAGCATCAGTTTCCTTTTTCAATAAATTAATAGCTTTACTCTCAAAATTATATTTTCTAATATTTTCAGGAGTTGAAATAGCATTTATCAAACCAAAAAAATCGGTAATAGGAAAACTCTGGTATCCTTTCTCTATTGTTTCCATGTCTTTCTTTTGCATTTCAGGGAAACTCGAATTTTTAGATATTTCAATAAATTTATTATATAAGCGGTCATACTGAATATCTATTTCTTTTTTATTGGCATTATATTTTTCAATAAATAAATACTGACCCGCATCGTAAATTGGCAAAATATCTCTATTACCTTGTCTGTATTTTTCAAACGGCAACGAAATTGGTAACCGCTCCGAAGTATAAGCCTTTCTTGTCATTTGTTCGGTGTACCAGTCGGTACTTAATAAACTTAAATTCACAACTCTAACATCTGTTCTAATTCCTTCTACTTCTTGAGCATACCAAAGCGGAAAAGTGTCATTATCTCCATAAGTAAATAGTATGGCGTTTGGCTCACAGGAGTTTAAGTAGTTTGCGGCTAAATCTCTTGTAGTGTATCGTCCTGAACGGTCGTGGTCGTCCCAGTTTTGTGCTGCCATTTGTAATGGTATTAACAGTGCAACTCCCACAATAGCAGACGACACCACCAAAGAACTTTGTTTCAAATATTTTTCGACCAGAGCATATATTCCAAGCACACCCAATCCTATCCAAATAGCAAATGCGTAGAACGAACCAGCATAGGCATAGTCTCGTTCACGGGGTTGATATGGTGTTTGATTTAGATATACCACAATTGCAAGACCTGTAAGTAAAAACAAAGCAGTTACTACCCAAAAGTCTTTCTGTCCATAAGTCATGCTAACAAATATACCCAAAAGACCAAGCAGGAAGGGTAAAAAATAGTATTTGTTTCTTGTAGGATCATTTTTCATCTCATCTGGGAGACCTTTCTCGGGAACAAAGCCACTTATCCAGTTACCTTTAAGTGATCCTCCATGCCCTTGTTCATCGTTTTGTCGGCCAGCAAAGTTCCACATAAAATATCTTGCATACATGTGCATAACCTGATAGCGAATAAAAAACAAAATATTATTAGCCATATTGGGATTGTTTTTTATATTTCCCCACGATTGGTAGGCACTAACATGATTATTGTCGGCACTGTACATTCTTGGAAATAAATAATTTTTATCATATTTATATGTTGGATTAGTTTTAACTATCTCTTCGTATTTCTCACCAACCCTTACATAGGTATATTTGTCTATTCTTTCAACAGCTTCGGCATCATAAAGTTGTCCATATATTAGTGGTCTATCTCCGTATTGATCTCTGTTAAGATACGATTTTAAAGCAAAAGCATGTTCTGGATTGTTCTCATCCATAGGAGGATTTGCCGACGAACGGATTATTATTAAAGCAAAAGAAGAGTAGCCTATTAAAATTACTGTAAAAGATAAAATTATTGTATTAAGTAAGGGTTTTTTATACTTGTAAGTAAGGTATAAACTGGCAACTACAATTCCAAATAAAACAATTACATAAATTAAAAATCCTGCATTTATTGGTAAACCAAAGTTGTTTACAAAAACAAGTTCAAATTTTGAAGCAAAAACCACAAGTCCTTGAATAATACCATACATAACCAAAAGCAATATAATAAAAGATGCTCCAATAGTAACAACAACTCCTAGTGGTGTTGTTTTGTATTTTTTAAAATAATAAACAAGTGCGATGGCTGGTATTGCGAGCAAGTTAAGTAAATGAACTCCAATTGATAAGCCCATCAAAAAAGCTATTAATATTATCCAACGGTCTGCATATTTCTCGTTAGCCACTTGTTCCCATCTTAGTATAGCCCAAAAAACCATTGCCGTAAATAAAGACGACATTGCATAAACTTCTGATTCTACGGCAGAGAACCAAAATGTATCCGAAAACGTATAAGCCAAGCCACCAACAGCTCCACTACCTACAATAGCAATTATTTGTCCTGTATTTAAACTTTCGGAATCCGATATTTTGTACATTATTTTTTTGGCAATATGGGTTATTGTCCAAAAAAGAAATAAAATTGTAAACGAACTTGATAGTCCTGAAAGCAGATTCATCATCAATGCCACGTTTGCTGTATTACCAAACGATAACAGCGAAAATACTTTTGCGATAACCATAAATAAAGGTGCTCCAGGTGGGTGTCCAACTTCTAATTTATATGCAGATGCAATAAATTCTCCACAATCCCAGAGGCTTGCAGTGGGTTCAATAGTTAGTCCATAAGTTATTGTGGCAATTACAAAAACCGCCCAACCAGTAATTAAATTAAATTTTCTAAATTGTGTCATTGGTATTTTTATTATTTTTGAAATATAAATTTATTTTGACGGCAAAGATAAAAAAAAAATTGATTGTTCTAATATAATTAGGTAGTATTATAAGTTAAATCAGTGTAAAAACATGAAAATATGTTCTCGTTTTTTGTCCCACAAAGATTGATTTTCGTCCCTAAAGCTTTATTATTAAGATTATTATTTGTTTCTTCGCATTGTCAAAATAAGTTCAAATTATTAAATGTTAAATTTTAAAAAAAACTATTGAATTATGACAAATAGACATTTTTTTATTCTATTAGTAAATTTAATTATCATTAGGCATATTAAAACAAACTATTAACTTGTTCTTTTGGCTTTTATTGTCTTCAATAAACATGCAAATATTTTGATATTATTATATTTATTGATTTTATAGCAACAAAAAACGGCGAAAATATATATATACAAATGGCATATTTGCTTCAAAATCAGCAAACAATAGATAGGGAGTTTAAAAATCTACTTTACATAAAAGATAACTACCGCAAAATGGTAATTACAATGGACAATTTATTTTCTGGTTCAAGTTATAAAGGTATTGAACATATACATTTAAGAGAATTTTTAAACAAAAAAATTTGACACACTCCACCATGAAACGAGATTGTATCTCGTATCCAAACCAAAATTTGAACAGACAAAGAGGCTGTAATTGATATTGACATAATATAATTGGCTGATAACGAGCTATAAGCTTGCACCAAAGGGAGGATTTTTATGCAAAAATTAATTACAAAATTACCAAAAAATTTGGTTTGCACATATTATCGGCTTACAAAACAAATGGCTACACTCTTGGCAGACAACTTGAATCAGGACTAATAATCTTTGGTAGAATAAATTTTACTAAATAGTTTATTTATCAATAGTTCGTGCAGTTTTTATAACTAACGAATAATCAAGGACTTAATAAAAGACTCTGATTTGTGTTAAATGCCTCAATACCTACATATTAACATGTATGAATATAAATATATTCAAAAATTGCACGAACTATTGTTATTTATATAAAACATGAAAAGTCGGGAAAACTTTTTATCATAACATTAAAGCATTGATTAATTGCTTTT
>JAOZTW010000465.1 GCA_029938985.1 Bacteroidales bacterium
TATCATTGAATCATTGTATCATTGTATCATTGAATCATTGTATCATTGTATCATTCTTTTTATAAAAGGATTTATATTATTTATTGATAACCTTGTTATACACAAAAGTTCGTCTCCGCTAATAAAATTAGGATTTGATTTGTAAAAAAATATTTCATGTTTTTTTCGTGGTTCACGTTTTGGTTGATAATCGGTTTTTAGAAATTGAGCATTTTTTTTTGCTCTAACAATTCCTGTTTTCGTATCATATAATTTGGGGAATTTCTTTTTTCCCAACAAAGTCATTAATTGTTTAATATCATCAGGAGTTTTTTTATTAAAAACAGGAAAAAACTCAATAAAAAATGCGGGCAAATATTTGTATGTTCTTACACCTTTGGAAATCAACAACCAATACAACTCATGATTTTCGTATTTGTTTATCAATCTAATCATCAGTTCTCCAAAAATAAGACTCAAGCCCATACTCCCCCAATAATCTCTATGAATAATAGTATCGCCCGAAAAAAGAACTTTTATTTCTTTGTTATTAAAATAATATGAAAACAGCATTTGTGTAGAAAAGCCAACTATTAATTGTGTGTGTTTTTCAAAAAGCATTAAAACCCAGTCTTTTTCTTGCAAATCGTCATCAAATGTTTCTCGTTTTGTATTTGAATAAAAATTATACATCAAAAAAAACATACTATCTTTTTGCTCTTTGCTCAGGTCTTCAACATTTATTATTTTTCGTAGAATATCCATTATTTTTAAACTGTCTATTAATTTATAGAAATATAAGAAGGAATGATACAATTATGTGATTACAAACCAATAGATTAAAGAAATACAAAAGTGTAAAAACTTTTGTATGGGTGCTTAACTCCAAGCTTATGCTTGAAAAAGAGTAGAATTGGCAATATAAGGGATTGTTAAAAACATCGTCTTCCGTTCTGTATAGCTTGGAGTTACATTTTTATAAAAAAATATTTTGGTCATTAAAATTCAAAAATTGACTAATTTTGTGAATTATGTGATTTGGATTATGGCTACCCACTTAACATTGGATTTTATAATGATAGGTCTTCTGCTTAGTGAAAAATTTTTCACTTTTACAAAGTTGTTATGCATAGTATGTTAGTGGTAGCCACACCTTTGACAAAGTGAAAAAACTTTGTCAAAGTTTTTTTTTATCTAATTTTAGGTGAATAGCCAATTATTGAATTATTATTTTTTCTGTAAAAATTTTAGTTTCTGTTTTTATTGTTATAAAATAAATTCCTTTTGGCTCATTAGAAAAGTTTATTTTATGTTTTAAATTTGATATTTGTGATTTGTAAATATTTTTACCCGTAACATTAGATATTTCTAAAATACCGTTTTCAGTAGAAACTATTGTAAAAATGCCAGAAGTAGGGTTTGGATAAACTGAAATTAAATTGTTAATTTTAGCAATTCCTGTAGTTTGATTAGAAATTTCAATATCTATTTCTCCAAAAATATTGCTACCATCATTTGCTGTTGCTCTTACAGTTACCGTGCCATTGGCTATTGCAGTAAGCAAACCGTCTTCATCAATATTTGCAAATGCTTCACCATTGCTTATGCTCCAAGTGTAAGAATTATCGGTGGCATTTATTGGTAATACTTCTGCAAATATTTGCAGTGTGCCTCCCTGTACATCAATACTTGTAGCATCATCAGCTCCATTTAGATTGATTTCGCTAACGGCTATGTTTTTTTGAAGTATTATGGTTTCTGTATAAGTCTCACTAATGATAGTACTGGTTGAAGAATAAGGTAGGTAACCTGCATAAGTAACATTTATTTCGTAATCTTCTCCTTGTGGTATTTCCCAAAACTTGGCAAATCCTTTATCATTTGTCAAAACTTCTTCGCCATCAATAGTTACACTTGCTCCTTCTATAGCATTATCATCGGTATCTGTAATAGTAATGTCGCCTTCAAAATGTAACCGAAATATTAGTGTTATATTTTCATTTTCAATATCAACAGTAAAATTCCCAAAATCATAAATACTATAATCTGCATCAGTTATGTAGTAGCTGTGTGAGCCAACCGCCATATTTAGCACTACTTGTGCGTTCGCATCGGTTTCCACACCCCACATATCATCGTCTACATACAATATATAAAAAGGTAAAACTTCACCAAAATAATTTACAATTGTGAATGTTACATCAAGTCCTTGTATTAAAACAACCTCTTCCTCGTTAGTGCTTGCTGTTACTGTAAATGTACTGCTATTTATAGCATATCCGTCTGCCGAAACAGTGTAGTTATGCTCTCCTATTATTAAAGAAAATGTTGTATTACCATTGATATCAGTTAATTGTTCTTTACCATCAATTGTTACAATGGCGTTTTCAATAAGTTGGTCGTTCACATTTTTTACTGTAAAAACGGCATCGTATCCTATATGTAAAATAACCTCTTCCTCTTCTCCAAGTGTGTTTATATAAATTTCGTCTTCTGTGTCTTCATATCCTTCATCCGAAACTATATAGTCGTGAAAACCGTATGAAGTATAAAACACTGTTTGACCGTTTTCATCGGTAAACTGCTCTACACCATCAATAATAACAGATGCTCCTTCTATTAGTTCGTCTAATTCGTTTTTTACAGTAAATGTTGCATCGTATATACGGAGCATATCTAAGGTTACAATAATGTCGGAGTTTGTAATTTCAATTTGTCCTTCGTTTGCAAAAAAACCTGTAATAGTAGCAAAATAATCAAGAGTTCCTTCTTCTACAATAAATTCGGCTACACCACTTTCGTTTGTGTTATTTGTTTCAGAATTAAAATCAATTTCAACATCTGGCATTAAATTACTATCTGGGTCTTTGGTTATAAATTTCACTATATATTTCCCGTCTGGTTTTACCAAAACATAAACATAATCTTCGTTGGAGGTGTGAGCAACATCATTAACAATTAATGAAAATTTATATTCGGTTGGTTCGCTTACATCTGGAGCCGTGAAAGTAGGATTTACTACATCTAAGGACGATAGCGTAATTCCATCAGGTGCTGTCCAAGTGTATGTTAAGTCTTCGTCTTCTGGGTCAAATGAAGCTGAGGCATCAAGAGTTACTTCTGTGAGTTCCATTACAGATTGGTCGTTTCCTGCAAGTGACACAGGGTGGTTTCTTCCTTTTAAGGCAAATAATTCGTTTTCTTTTCCAGCAAATACCATTACGCTGTTGCCCAATGCTGGCGCTTTTGAACTTAATGTTTCTTTATGCCATATTTCAGTTAAATCGGAGTTGAAAGCATAAATAGTGCTTAAAGGATAACTTCTGAAAGCAACATATACAATACCGTCAGCACCTATTGCAAATCTTGGAGAATCACCAGACGTGTCTGCGAGAAGTTCTGCACTCTCATTTATTTTATCTCCGTTTGCTGGATTAATGCTGATTACTGTATGATTTTTTGAAATAGTATAAAACGTACCATCGGTGGCAACTCCTTGCGAAGAGAAAGGCTGGTAACCTACTGCTCCAGCTTCTGTTTGCCAGTTTTCTACAAATTCAGAACCATTGTCGGTGTAGGAAACCAAAATACTAAGATCTTCGCCTCTACTTAAGAGTGTATAAATAGTGCCATCGTTACCTACTGTAATTCCATTTTGATTAAACATTCCCATTTGAGGTGTAGAATATAGTTCTACTCCAGTTGTTAGGTTGCAGGCAGTTAAAGCTACTCCAGGCTTATAGTAATAACCAATATTATTGTAAATACAAATATCCTGTCCATCGGAAAAACAACCAGTTCGGTCGAGTGTCCATTTTTCCTTTCCATCTGCTTTATCTATTCTAACAATATTGTAAAAATTTGCAAGAATCGGGTCTCCATTGTCTGTAGCAAAATTGATGCTCTCGCTCCAACCAGGAGTTACATTTATCTCTGTTTTCCAGATAATCTCTCCATTGCGAACGTTCAACGCATAAAGGGGTGCAGGAACATCTGCATTTCCTCTTGTGGTATAAACTACACCGTCTAAAATACCAAGTACTTTACTCTCTTGATCTGTATTATTATTGTCGAAAGGCAACATTATATTCCAAATTTCTTCGCCAGTATAAACATTATAACAAACAAGAGGAGTTTCACCCTCATTATATTCCAAACGAGCAATTACCATATACTTACCTTCTATAACAGGTGGTAAATCAACCATTGCATAATAATCTGTACCCGACCAGTATAAATCGGTTGCATTTAATGGACCAAATTTGTCGGTCTGTCCATTTCTGGCAGCATTGCCCCCCATGAGAATGTTCCAATCTTCGTTTAAAAATTGAGAATTAGCATAAAAACTAATAATAAATAGACTAAGGATAATCGTGAATTTTTTCATTGTAATTTTTTTTTTAAATAAGTGAGTATTGAATTATAAATATTTTGTAAACATCACACATTAAACATTTTGTTCTTATGCGTTCTGTATTTGGAATTAGTTTTAATTAATAAATTAACAAACTTTTGAAATTCCAATTAACTAAATATATGAAAGAGACTACAAATATCAAATAAGGTTGCTTAAGAGGGCAGTGATTCTCATTTTTCAGACTTTAACAAGTCGGTAAAAAATCAGATTAACACAGATTTTTATAAACAAATAATTCAAGAATACGCCGTTTTTGTTCTTCTATTATTTTAATAAATCTGCAAATAGCGAGCTATTTAATGACT
>JAOZTW010000978.1 GCA_029938985.1 Bacteroidales bacterium
AAATAAAAGATATTTCTCCAATAAAGTCATTGTTTAAAAATGATATGTTTTATTTTAATTTTGAAAACAATCCATTAAAATATCCACCAAAAGAAATTGTAGAATTAGGCGGGGAGGTTATAAATGAATATTTTGAACATGTGCAAATAGGAAAAACAGTTTTGCGAGAAGCCAAAATAGTAATAATTGGCGAACCAGGTGCAGGCAAAACTACTTTTGCCAAAAAACTTAAAAACTCAAATGCACCAATGCCTTCTGCTGATGCTACTACTCTTGGTATAGATGTTTTTAATTGGTCGTTTGCTACTGGTAAACAAGATTTTTGGGTTAAACTTTGGGATTTTGGTGGTCAAGATATTTATCATGGTACGCATCAGTTTTTTTTTAGCAATAGGTCGTTATACGTTTTACTTGCCGATACTCGTGACCTAAAAACGGATTTTAATTATTGGCTCAACACAATAGAGCAATTAACTGGCAACGACAGCAGACTTGTAATAATTTCGAATGAAAAATATAAACATCGCCATCAAATAGACGAACCCGGTTTGAACGATAGATTTGGAAGTATTATTCGTAAAGTTATTTATATTGACTTATCTAATACCAACGCAATACCCGAAATGCAGGATATTATAAAAAATGAAATTTCAAATTTGCCACAAATAGGATATATTTTGCCAGATACTTGGATTGCTATTCGTAACGAATTGAAAAATTTAGATAATAATTTTATAAAATTAGACAAATTTGTGGAAATTTGTAAAAACAATGGGATAAAAAGCCGAAAGGTGGTTAAAATTATTAGTCAATTATTTACAAATATCGGTATTTTTACACATTTTATAAACGAAGCGTCAAGTTTAAAGGATATAATTTTTCTTAATTCTAATTGGCTCACAAAAACAGTTTATTCTTTGTTGAACAGTGAAATAGTGAAAGATAATTTTGGTAAAATAAATATTCACGAAATAGAACAACTTTTGGAAACAGAAGAGCTGTTTTTTGAAATAGATAAATTTGTGGAACTGATGAAAAAATTTAGTCTTATTTATAAAATAAATGGTAGTCAAAATTATATTGTTCCACTTCATTTAAAACTAAGAAGACCGTATGATAAATGGTATTTTGCGGACAAAGAAAATATTTATCAATTTCGTTACTTGCTTGATAGTTACATGCCCAAAGGAATAATGGCAAAGTTAATAACGGCACTACACACACATATTTACGACAATAATAATGTTTGGCAACGTGGAGTAAATATTGCTAATTCAATTAATAATCCAGATACTTATGCCGAAATTATAGAAACTTATGGTAGAG
>JAOZTW010000466.1 GCA_029938985.1 Bacteroidales bacterium
AAATTATACAATAAGAATTTAACTGAATCAGTACCGAAAAACGCCAAATTATTGCTTCCAAATAAGTTTCAATTTCGCATCTGTTTCAATAGTCCCATTTTCTTGAAGTATTATTATTGTATCAATTACTTTGTTTTCTTCTAAGTTAATTGTATTAATAAGTTCATTTGCTGTATATTGCGATTTTTCTAATAATTCTTTACACTTTTGTTTAATAGCTTCAAATTCGTTGTTTTTTAAATATTTTTCAGTTTTTCTTCTGCAAAAATCACAATTTCCACATTTTTTGGCATTTTTTTCGCCAAAATACATAAGTAACATTTGACTACGACATTTATTAGTTCTTGTAATATAGTCAATAACAGAATCAATACGCTCAATTTTACGTTTTTTGAGCATATCATAATTTGTTTTGGAAATAATAACACTTTTATCCACCAAACGTACTTCTGTGTATATTATATAAGGTGTCTTACGTTGAGGAATATAACTAATAATTTTGTATTTTGCCAATTTTTTAAGATATTCATAAATAACTTCTTTTGTTGTATTAGCTTTTTTGGCAAGTCTAAATTCATTGATATTTATATAGTTACTAAACACTCCAGTATATGTACGAAGTATTAATTTTATAAAGGCATCAAAACCAGCATTTGAAACTTGAAATTTGTATAAATCTTCTTGTCCTACATTAAACATTAATTTTGAGGATTGGAAAACCTCTTCGGTAAATTCAATATAACCTTCTTTTTGTAAAAATTTAAGACTACTAAATACCTGTAAAATAGGTAAACTATATCTCTTGGCAAATTCTGAAATATTAAAATCATAAGAAAACCCTTTGCCAGCACCAATTGGAATCTGCAAAAAATTTCCGAGAGCAGTATAAACTCTTTTTATTGTTTTTCGTTCTGGAAAAGCATTTGTAATACTCCTTTTTAAATTTGCAATATCCATATTATTGTACAACAAAACTGCATAGGCTGTTTTTTCATCACGTCCACCTCTACCTGCTTCTTGAAAATAAGCCTCAACAGTATCGGGTAATCCTATGTGTACTACAAATCTAACGTCCGATTTATCAATTCCCATTCCAAAGGCATTTGTGGAAACAATAATTCTTATTTTATCATTTTTCCAAGCATCTTGTTTTCTATCTTTTTCTCTTGGGTCAATTCCGGCATGATAATAATCTGCAGAAATATTATTATCTATCAGATATTGAGCTATTTCTCTTGTTTTTTTTCTATTTCTTACATATACAACACCTGTGCCTTTATTTGTTTTAACAATTTTCAACAAATATCTTAATTTGTCCTCAATTTTTCTAACTATATAAAATATATTTTCTCTTTCAAAACTTTTTCTGAACAAATTAGGTTCTTTAAATTCAAGTTTTTCCTGAATATCAATTGCAACTTTTGGAGTTGCAGTTGCGGTTAGTGCCAAAAAAGGAACATTAGGTAGGTGTTCTTTAATCAATGCAATTTTGAGATAGGAAGGTCTAAAATCGTAACCCCATTGCGAAATACAATGAGCCTCATCAATTGCAATTAAATTTACATTCATACTTGGTAATTTTGCAAGAAATAGCTCTGTACCAAGTCTTTCCGGGGATAGATATAAAAATTTATAATCACCAAACACAATGTTGTCAAGAGCAATAGCGATTTCGTGTTTGTTCATACCTGTATATACTGCAATCGCTTTAATATTTTTTCGTTTCAGGTTTTCAACTTGATCTTTCATTAAAGCAATAAGTGGTGTAACAACAATACAAACACCTGGTTGTGCTAATGCTGGAACTTGAAAAATAATAGATTTTCCTCCACCTGTAGGCAACAAACCAAGGGTGTCTTTTTTTTCGTCACCAACAGAAACAATAATATCTTCCTGCATTGCTCTAAATTGAGGATAACCCCAAACTTTTTTTAGAATATCTGTATATTTGCTCAAAATACAATGATTTAATAGTTTAAAAAATATTATTTACATAAAGGGACTCCTAAAAACTCAAAAATTAAAGTTTTCAAAATTCTTAAAGTTTGAGTTTACTCATGGAAATGAGTGTTTTAATGATTTTGTATAACGCGAAGTTTTGGGTTTTTAGGAGTACCCATAAGAATAAATTCAAGTTATTGAATATTATGTAATTAAGTAGTTCATCATATATAAACATCACTTTTTAAAATCAATTCTATCATTATGCTTCGTTGTAAAAGATTACCATATAAGCAATATGCAAATATTTTACGCCTTGCCTAATACAAAAATAGCCTCTAAGAAAGTGTCGTTTATATGCGATTACCTACTTAACTTGGCAGTTGTGTAAAATACCAAGGGTTTGTATAATTTTTATGACATCAAAAATAAAAAAATTTTTAAAATAATAAACTTTATTTTAAAAAAAAATATTATTTTTGTTGCATGAAAAACTCAAAAAATACTTATTTTATTACAACTATCTATTTAACAGTGTTTTTATTGATTAGTTTCAATACAAAAGTATTTTCTCAAGATTATCTTATTCTGCACTCTGGTGAAGAAATTGAAGTTCGTATTTTTGATTTTCACCAATCAACAATAAGTTATCGTATTTATAGTGATATGTCTGGAGAAACTAAAATTATTGATAAAAAAGATGTTTTATTAATTAGATATCAAGATGGTAGTAATGTAGTTGTTAAAGATATGAAAAATATTGACACAGTTCAAGCTAAAGTTTTTTTGGATACCGATTTAAAAAATTTAGCCGTAATTGATGCCAATAAATACTACAAAAATATCAATCCTGCGATGGCTGCATGTTGTTGTTCTGCAAGTTGTTTACCTTTTGGAATACCTTTGGCTGCTTATGCCGCTTCTCAACCACCACAAAGACAAAAATTGAAAATTCCAGACGAATATATCAACAATGAAGAATATATAAAATACTATACAAAAGAAGCACATAAAATTAAAAGAAAAAAAATTTTCATTGGAACAATCGTTGCCTTACCAGTAAATTTGGCTCTTTTATATTTATTAATAAGACAATGATTTTTCGGCATTTTTCTCTAGTATCAATTTTTTCGTTACTTTTGAAATATTAAAATGCTCATTTACAAATATAAACTTTAATTATAATATTTCAAAAAAGCCTTGAGCTTGACACTCGTAAAAAACGCCAAAAAATCTAATTATTATGAAATCAAGATTTAATATTTCAAATATAAAAATACCAAAATTTAACAATAAAAAAATTCACAAGACGAAAATTGCAAATTTTACAAAGCAAAAGGTTATTAAAATTGTAAATCAAAAAATTGTTAGTTCTCTAATTTCCAAATCATCTAATAATACAAGTTCCGCTAATCCAAAAGTTATAAATATTGTTAACTCAAAAATACTTAATTCTAATAAAAATAAAACTATAATTCCAACAAATAAAGAAGCTGTAATAATTGTAGCTGGTGGAAGTGGAAAAAGAATGGGAGCAGATATTCCCAAACAATTTTTATTAATCAAAAAAAAACCTATTCTTTTTCACACAATTGAGGCATTTTATAATTATTCAAAAGATATTAAAATTGTGGTTGTTTTGCCTGAAAATCAGATAAGTTATTGGCAAAATATTATGATAAATTATGATACAAAAGTAAAATATAAAATTGTAGCTGGCGGTAGTGAGCGTTTTTATTCTGTAAAAAACGGACTTAAAGCTGTTTCGGATTCAGAATATATTGCTGTACACGATGGAGTTAGACCTTTTGTTAGTCAAGACTTAATAAGAAAAGGATTTGAAATTGTTAGAAATTTTGGAAATGCAGTGGCAGCAATTAAAGTGAAAAATTCTTACAGAATAATTTCTAATAATACTAATAAACAAATAGATAGAGATAAACTAAGGATTATTCAGACTCCTCAAATTTTCAAATATGACTTACTATCAGAAGCTTATGAACAAGAATTTTGCAAATATTTTACAGATGATGCAAGTGTGGTAGAAAAATTAGGATATAAAATTAATCTTTTTGAAGGAAACGAAAAAAATATTAAAATAACAACAAAATACGATATTGAACCATATTATTAAAATGAAGTTAGTCATTTGTTTTCAAATATTCACCAGTACTAATCAACCATTTAACTGCCGAATCAAAATCTTTAAATACTTTGAATGGCATATCAAAACTTTTTACTGTTTTTATTATTAAATTAATATAATACTGTTTAAAAACACCGCCCGAAATTATAACAGCTCCTTTAACTATTCCTGTTTTTATTGCGTGGGGTAGCATATATTCTTGAAACCATTTTCTATCAGAAGGTAGTACAACTCCTTGCATACTAGTATCTGCCAAAAAATATACTAAACTTTTTTTATTGCTTTGTTGTTTTAACCCAAATTCAAGCATTGCTTTATATGTAGCTCGATATTCTTCTGATGGCGTAACCTTCATTTTCCAAACTACTGTACCAAGTCTATGTTCTGGATAGTATGCTACTTCGGAATATTTATTGTCTTTAACTATTGTTTTCATTTATTGAAGTTGGTATTATTTCTTTTTCTCCTAAAATATAAAGTTAATAAATTTTTAGATAAAAAACATTTAATTTGTTTTTTCTGATTATAATGGATTTTGTTGAAATTGCAATTTACTGATTAACAATTAATTATATAATAAATAAT
>JAOZTW010000467.1 GCA_029938985.1 Bacteroidales bacterium
CCTGTATTTTTGTATATAAAATATTTAATAAAGTGAAAATACAGGGGTAGGTTCATGAAAAATTAAAATCTTAATTACCAATTGTTATTCTTTTGGTAATAGTTTTATCTGATTTAATAATTGATATTATATAAATTCCTTGTTGGTAACTTGATAGGTCAATATTTATTTTTTTCGTACTGCTATTTTTGTTACTTTCATATAATTTTGTTCCAGTAATATTGCTAATAATAATATTTGTTTCAGTAAATCCTTGCTCGCTATATATATTTATTATACCATTTGAGGGGTTTGGATATACATAATAATCGGTAGCATTTAGTTCTTTAACGCCATTTACCGAAAGCACATCTAAATCAAAACTGGTTATTACCGATTCGCCAAGTTGGTCGGTAGCAATAAGTTCTATGGTGTAGATGCCAATGTTATTGTTGTTTGCATTTGCGGTAAATGTTCGTTCGGCTGGTTCAAAATTTATCCAAGCTGGTAAAAATTCTTCGCCTTGCAAACGTGCAGTATATGTGAGCTGGTCGTTTGGGTCTATATCGCTAAAAACATTTGATGCAAATTGATATGTCCAAAAAACATTTTCGTAAGCTATTTGGTCTTCTATGGTATTGCTTACAATAGGTGCATCGTTGGTATTTATTATTTCAATATCAAAAGGCACTTCTGTAACACCTCCATAGCTATCGGTGGCTATTAGTTTTACCGACAAAGTTCCTACATCTTCATTTAATGGAGTTCCAGTAAAAGTCTCTGTTTCGCTGTTAAACGCTAACCATGCAGGCAAATTACTACCATCTGATTGTTTGGCATTTACAGTAAAACTGTCTTCCATATCATAGTCTTCAAAAGTGCTTTTTACATTTAAGTTAAACTCACTGTCTTCTAATACCTCTTGATTTTCTATATCAGAAACAATAGTAGGTGCTTGATTTTTACCAAAATGCAATAAAAATCTGTCATTTTCAATTTTTGTATTTTTTGGAATAAAAGAATATTCATTGTGTTTAAAAAGGTTTATCAAAATGTTTTCTTCTAAATCTTCCAAGAAAATAAAGTCAAATTCTAAATCGTTTAACTCGGTTACTTTTATGGTATATTGTTCATTATTACCAACTTTGTAGCCCAGCGGAATAGTTTGTGAAATATTATGTTCCAAAACATTTATTGCTAATTCGGTGTTTTTTTCGTTGTTCAGCGAATAAATTTGAGGCACATCGGCATTCCAAGAGAAGCGTTTATAGGCATCGTAGTCGCTGTCGAAGTCGGCTGTAGCGTTTTCGTTGAAATGTAAAACCATTTCATCGCTATAGTTGTTATAGTCTAGTTGTAAGCGAATAAGATTGTTAGGAGACTTAACTGCTTCTTTAACAAAAGTAACTGAGTTGTGAACTCGTGCTGTGTTAGGAATAGTAAATGTACCTGTACCTGCAGCATTATCCGATTTCACAAAAAAGCCTTGTCCCATAGAAATATACTGCGAACCGCCGTTTACTGTTATTCCTTCGTTGGTTTGTGTGCCTCCCGTTCCATTAAAGTATTTGTAGTTGTCGGCATTATCGTCGTAATAATAAACAGTGTTGTTTACATCTGTAAGGTTCATTTGTGTCCAATCCAAAGAACTTGGGTATGGATTTGAAACCAATAACCAGCCATCGTAGTTGGTATATGAGTTTCCATTGGCAGCATTTCCTGCGTGTGTAGTGTAGCCTGCAGTGGTTGTATAGCCAGCGGCATTGTAATTTATCTCTCCTGCAAAATGTAAAGTGCTTATGTAGTAATAATAATTATAGCCTTGTGCTACGTTCAAATTTCCTGTAGGCTTTTGCCAGCCCGATGGGTCGTTCCAAAAATAATCAGCTCCCGTCCACCAGTCATCGGCGTTTTCTTTGTATTGATAAAAATTACTTTCATCAAACATGCTTACTGGAGCAGTTGTAATAGGTGCCCCTATAAAATGCCATTGTCCTTCTTCGCCGTTTGTTTTTGATAGGTAACGCTCTACTGTTCCTTTTATGCCAGCGTTGTCAAAAATTAGTGAGCCATCGCCAGTAGCACTCGATTTTACTACAAGACCAGTGTTTACTGTTTGAGTACTGGTTAGTGTGTTGCTTACAGTTAAAGCTTTGCCTGCTGCTATAACAAGCACGGCATCGTCGTCGTTTATTGTTAGGTTTTCGCAGGTGGTGGGAGTGCTTGTTGCTCCCATAATGTTTTTAGTTCCAGTGCTTTCTACTATTAGGTTTTGGTAAGCCCAAGTTTCCATATCTTGAGCATCGCCGTTGTATTTTACGGTGCAATTGGCGCCTAATGTTACTGTACCGTTAAAAGTATGGATACCGTCGGTAAAAGTTAGTTCTCCACTTGTGCCTTCGCCAAGTGTAATATCGCTATCTACAGTAAAAACGGCTCCTGTTGTTATAGATAAGGAAGCACCATCTTCTATGTAAAGTAAATTGCAATTTGCTGTTTCGTCTATTAAAGGATATTCTGGACAGCCAGCGGGGATTTCCACATCATCGGTAATCGTAGGAATAGTATTAGTACTCCAGTTCTCTTGTGTGTCCCAGTCGGTTCCATTAGTTGCATCATCGCCCTCCCAAATTGGTGAAGCAACCATTACTCTTTCAAAAAATGTTATATAACCATAACCATCTCCAACATACAAATCTAAGTCGCCATCGCCATCACGATCGGCAAATGTGGGAGCGGCCCAAGAACCTACATAAACATCGCTACCGCCTGCCTGCATTTTTCCAGCGGCAGTAAATACGCCATCGCCATCTACAATGCTGTTGTTGTCAAAATCGTTGTTGGTAAAAACTTCTATATATCCATTTGCATTACCTACATATAAATCTAAGTCACCATCGCCATCTAAGTCTGCAAAAGTAGGTTTTGCATGATTGATAACTTCTATATCTGTGGCTGTATTATCTTTCAAATAACTACCTGTTGAGCTGATAACTCCTCCTGTGTTAGTGAAAACATAGATTTTGCCATAATAATTTCCTACAAATAAGTCTAAATCGCCATCGGCATCAATGTCGGCAAATGTGGGGGTTGCAAAACGACCTACATCAATAGAAGATAGGTAGGGAGCACTGCCATGTCCTCCAGCTTCTGCAAATGCATTTCTATTATTTCCTCCACTGCCTTCGTTTAAATGAAATTCTATTTTTCCACTATATGTTCCAATATAAAGGTCTAAATCGCCATCGCCATCTAAGTTTGCAAAAGTGGGAGCGGCAAAATATGCAGCACGAGCATACCACGCATCATCTCCTTGATGTACAAAATTATCGTCATTGTTGCTTTTTAATATAAGTATGCCATCGCCAGCTGTTTCTTCAAACACTTTTATGTTTGCATTATGCCCATTACATTGTCTAAAACTGGTATATAGTTCTAAGTCGGCATCAGCATCGAGGTTTGCAAATACTGGATTTGCTTCTGTCGAGTAGCTACAAGGATCGGCTGTTCCTGTATATATATCTTTTACATCTAAAAACTTAACAAAAGCGTTTGCTCCAAAGTTACCGCTACCATCATTAAGCTGTACTTTAACTCCACTGTAGGGACCTGCGAATGCACCTACGTATAAATCAAGGTCTCCATCATCGTCTATATCTGCAAACGCTGGTCCTCTCGAATCACCAAATCCTAATGACGCATTTCCGCTATCAGTACTAAAAGGATTTATTGCAACAGTTCCATCGTTATCACATACATAAATAAGATTATAAGCTCCCCAATACAAATCAAGGTTTCCATCACCGTCTATGTCTGCAAAAGCTGGAGCCGTTTCTTTATAACATAAAGTTTTGACTATATTACTACCAGCAGCAAATACAGGGCTTGAAATAGTGCCAGTGTTTTCAAATACTTCTACGTAGGCTCCATATCCACCATAATACTCACCTACATACAGGTCTAAGTCTCCGTCTCCGTCTAAGTTTGCAAATGCTGGTCGTGATTGGGAACCTACATCAATATCTCCATTACTATCTTGTAATTTACCTGCTGCTGTAAACTTATTTGTACCATCGTTTGTGTAAACATTAATAGTACCATCTGATTCTCCTATGTATAGGTCTAAGTCTCCATCGTTGTCTAAATCTGCAAATGCTGGTGCCGCACTAAAACCCACATCTATAAGAGCATCGCTTGCGTCTTTCATTTCTCCTGCTGCCTCAAAAGTTCCTGCATTGTTTGTATAAATGCTAATTGCTCCATTGGTGTTTGCATTTCCTACAAACAAGTCCAAGTCTCCATCTCCATCAATGTCTGCAAATGTTGGTCTTGTATAGGTATAATCAAACTCCATATCTGCCATTTCTGCAAATTGCAACTTTACACCTGCGTTAAAAGTTTGAGCATGTGTAGTAGCTGTTGCAGTAAGTAGCATAGCCATAATAGCTGTTGCGGCAATTTTAATGCCTACTTTGTGTTGCATTTTTTCCAGTTTTTTATAAACTGTTTGCAACTTTTTAGTCAGCCCTTTTATAGCTTTCTCGTTTGTGTCTTCTTCTGTTCTAAGCTTTTGTATTCGCTTATACAATTTTTGGAATTTTTGGAGCATCTTGTTCCAAAAGTTCGCACCTTTGATAAAAAAGAGTTTTCGTTTCATAATTAAT
>JAOZTW010000468.1 GCA_029938985.1 Bacteroidales bacterium
ACAAATAAAATGAACATTGAAAATTCAGTATTGAATATTGAAAGTTAATTATATAAGCATGCAACAGCCCTGCACCTCGCTGGAGTACGTTTACCTAAATTTATATATTTCTATCAATATATTTTGCACTTCTGGTGCAAAAATATATAAGAGCTCAATTGTCTATAAGAGCCTAAATTTTTAAAAACGCCAAAATTTTCAAATTCCTAAATCTATTAATTTCATTGATTTATTTTTCAATTCATTGTCAATCATATTTTTGGCTTTATTCTGTTTATAATAATATTTCAAAGTGCTTTTTGCAGTATTACTTAAATGAAAATTCCAATACAGACAAGCATCAAAAATGTGGTTTATTAATTGAGTATCAATATAATTTATTCTTTTCAAAGAATTTAGAGCATTTATTCGTGTTAAAAAATCATAATCATCTTTTGTATAAGAAACTAATTCTTGTATGTAATCATCGTTTCCTGCTTCTATTGATAATTCAAGCCATTTCATTCTAACATTCAAGCCTTTAATACCTTTTATAGATTTTGTTTGTTTAAGATATTTATCTGTATTTTCTGGAAACGAATTTACAAGCAAATTTAATGCAAGTTCAATATTTTTGTAGGACTTGTCTAATAATAATTTTTCATAATTCTTTTTTAAAGATTTGTTTATCAGGTTTGTTTTTGTTAAAATTCGGTAATGAATAAAAGTATTATCACAATCTAATGCCTCTTTTAATAAATTAATAGATTTTTTGTTATCATCGTGTAACAATTGAACCGCCACTTCACTTTTTATTAATTTGAAATCTTCCTTAGAATAACATTCTATAAGAACTTCTCTTTTTATTTCAAAATCAATACCTTCCATTGCTTTAATTGCATCAAACCTGTCAATCATATTTTTTGCATTTTTGGCTTGTGAAGCAAGTTCTTTAAAACTACGATTAAAAGTTATTTGTTTTATTATCATTCTATTAGGGTCAAACAAAACATAATCAATTTCTTTGTTTTCTTTATTTTTTATCAAAACATTATGTCGCTCCTTATAAATACGTTCTTTTTTGCTATCAAAACTACCATCTTTATAATGAACTTCAAAAATTATTGGCATATCAAAATAACGAACTAAATCGTTAATTTGATGTATTTGAGTTACTTCAATATTTGTTACACAAACATTTTCATTATTTTTTTCTTGTTTATATTTTATTTCATAATGTGGTTCACCTCCTCTAAAAATCCATTCATCAAAAAACCAATCAACAGAAACTCCTGTGGTGTTATAAATAGTTTTCATTAAATCGCTAATTCGCACCTGTTTATAAGCGTATTTATTAGCATATTGAGCAATAGCATACTTAAATTCTTTATCGCCAAGTACATATCTGAGCATATCCAAAACCAGCGAACCTTTGTCGTACCAACGTGCCGAACCGCCAAAAGAAGTAGCTATAGGATAATCGTTTTGTTTTGAGGCATTTATTGTTATCATTAATTCACTATGGCGTTCAAATTGATAATAATCATCGCCATAAATACTTTGCTCAAAAAGTTTTGCATAATATGTTGCAAAGCCCTCCGTAAGCCAAACATGACCATGTGGTGCATGCGAAATACTGTTTCCAAACCATTGATGTACAAGTTCATGAACATTTACATTTACATAACTTTTATCATTAAAACCAAAATCATCTACAAAATACGAATCAGTAAAAACTGTAGCTGTGGTGGTTTCCATTGCTCCATAAAGATAGTCGGTCAAAGGAGCTTGACGATAAACTTCATAAGGATATTTTATTCCTATTTCTTGTTCTAAAAAATCAAACATTTCGCTCATATATCTGTATGTTGGCTCAATTCGGTTTTCCATTGTTGGATAATACCATAATTCTAAGGGTAATTCAGAATTTGTTTTAGTTGTTTTATATTCGTAATCGCCAATAACAAGGCAAGTTGAAAAAAAAGGGTGTTTTTTATTCATCTTATAATGCCAAGTTTTTGTACCATCATCGTTGTCTTTTACAGACATTCGTTCGCCGTTGGAAAATACTTTATAATTTTTGTCAAAAGTAACTATAAATTCCATTGTGGAAACTGCGGCAATGTATGGTATCCAATGACTTGGACGATGCGACCATATTTGTTTTCTTCGTTTATTATCTTTATTGTTCCAGCCCGTAAAATAAATATGTTTTGTAGGTAAGGCGGAATATTGAAAAAATATTGTATGGTTTTTATGAAATCCCAAATCTTTTTCAGGATAAACATATAAATTATTTCTTATTTGATTGTATTCTACCGCTTTGCCATCAATACTAATTTTTTCTATTGTAATATCTGGAATTTCAAATTTGATAGAATCTATTGAACTATGCAAAGTTTCAAAATTCATTGTAACTTTTCCAAACACTTTACTAACAGCCACCTCAAAACTTATTTCCGCTTTTATATGTGTTAGCTTTATATTACTTTCTTCATAAGTTCCATAATCATTAAAATAATGAGTAGTTAATTCTTTTTGAGAATACAGGTTTTGAGTAAAAAACACACACATTAACATGATAGTTGTAATTCTACCAAGTCTTCTACAATTTGATTTTAAAATAAATTTTTTCATTTTTGGCGTTTTTAATAAGGCTAAAACATTTTTACAAAGATAACAAAATATTGTAAATATATTAGTAATTCGTTTTTTTTTTAGTTTGTAAAAATAATAAACGATGAAAAAAACCGCAATAATCTAAATACTAAAAAGTCGGGAAAAATTTTCAGTATCCAGTTATTTTAGGATATGACGGTCTGTGAAAATCGGTGTTAAATAGGCAGTAGCCTGATTAATTTTGAAGGCATCTAACTGAGGCTCCGTAGGTACGGTCTCCACGATCACGATTCAATCTGCCATTGACAGAGATGAGGTAACGTGCCCATGCCTCCTCCATTCTGTTTCGTTCATCTTTTTTATCGACTGGTGTACTTGCCCAAAAGGTTGCCCATTTACCAAGTTCGACAAATACGCCTCTTTCGCCTGGGTAGCGGTAGCCAGCAGGCAAGGCCGAAAAACTGCTTGAATTACTTGCTTTTGAGTTTGGAGTACTCCATAGCGGACTTGTTGATTTTAATTTTCCTCCCGCCGAATATTGACCTCCTAAGGTTTTTTCAAGTTCAGTCCATTCAGCATCGCTTGGCAAATGCCATTCATCTGGGCATGCTTTTATTGCTGCTGACCAAACATATAACCTACCGTATTTGCTGTTAATTTCCTTGTAGCCGTAGTACCATGAGTTTTTCATTTTGTAATCTAAGTTTTCTACCATCCAGTTTTGCGTGCCAATTTTTACCCACTTGTAGGTTTTTCCGTCTCGCTTGTCGGTAAAAACTCCTGAAAAGTTTTTCATAACCGAATCACATTTTTGTAAATATTGTCCTTCGGGAAATACTGATTTATATTTATTATAATATTTTTCTGCAGTGTCTAACAGTTGGGAGTTGTTAATCAAATTAAAGTATTTAATTTCAAACTCTTCCGTAAATTTCTGGATATATTTACCAGAGGGGAACAAAGAACTATATTTTTTAAAAATTGAAACAGCATTGCTTGTATTCACTGTGCTTGATATTGAATTGAAAAATCTGTTTTCTAGCAAAGTATCTGCTTCCGTTATAAATTTACCAAAAGGAAACAAGGAGTTGTAGTTTTTATAATTTTCTATTGCTTCATTTAGTTTTTTTGCATTTTTGAATTCTTCATAATAAAGCGTTTCAAGTTTTTCGTTTACTTCTGTAATATATTTTCCTTCGGGGTATTGTTTCTTGTATTCTTCGGCACCTTCTGGATCTGTCGCATTGTTCCAGTAATACTGGTCAGTAAATCTGATTTCTAATTTTGCATAAAAATCTTTCGTTTCGTTTTCGACAAAACTTACTTTTTTCCGATAATAGTAGTGGCTCGTGTCAGTATTTTTTAATCTCACGACTATATTATGTTTTCCGCTCGTAATTAGTACGTTAAGCGGTGCTACACCTACACTGTCATTGTCAATAAATATTTGTGCGTTTTCTTTATTTGCTTGAATACGCAGAGTACAGTTTTTTTGTTCACAACTTGCAGTAAATAAACAAATTATCAGAACGACTGAAATTAATGGTTTGCAATTTTTCATTTTAGATTACAATTTATGTGTTTGCAACAAATTGGGTTAATGAGGCATAACGGTATGTGTCCGAAATGTAATTTGGGTGTTTTTCATAAGTGTAAAGTAAGTACCCATACAAAAGTTTTTACACACTTGTATTTCTTTAATCCATTGGTTTATAATCACATTATTGTATCATTGAACCATTGAATAATTGTATCATTCCTTACAAGGCATTTTTATTTTTTAAATACCGTAATTCGGAACTCACACCTGCAAAGATAGAGGAATTTTTTGAAGAAAGTGTAAAATATTGGCTTTTTTTACGAGTATCAATTTTGTCGTTACTTTTGAAATATTAAAATGCTCATTTACAAAAGTAAACTTTAATTCTAATATTTCAAAAAAGCCTTGAGCTTGACACTCGTGAAAAACGCCACATAACTGAAAAGTCTGGAAAACTTTTCTAATAACACTTAACTATATGTTTTTCATAGAAATAAACAATCT
>JAOZTW010000469.1 GCA_029938985.1 Bacteroidales bacterium
GTAATCTCTAATTCAGAATCACAATTGTCGTTTGCAATAACATCTTCTATATAATTAGGTAAATTTGCTTCACAAGCAACTCCATCACCAATAGACTGGTTGGTGTGTGTTGATGTAATTTCTGGATCAATATTGTCTTCAACCTCAACGTTAAAAGATACTTCTGTATAATTTCCTTCATCATCTGTTACAGTCAAAGTAACTTCATTTGTAGTTCCTGAAATTGTTGAACTAGCAGTAGGAAATTGGGTAATATCTAAATTCATGTCACAGTTATCTATTGCTATTACACTTCCTGTGTAATCTGGTATATTGGCTTCACAATCAATTCCTGCATCGACTGTTTGGTCGTTGTGGGTTGATGTTACTTCTGGAGCTGTATTATCTACAACTTCAATATTAAAAATTACTTCGTTTGTGTTTCCAGTATCATCGGTAACAGTTAATGTTATTTCATTTGTCTCTCCCGAAATAATTGAACCAGCTGTAGGGTTTTGAGTAATGTCAAGATTGCTATCGCAGTTGTCGATTGCTATTATGTTTCCAGTATAGTCTGGCAAATTTATCTCACAATTATTATCTGCATCAATTGTTTGGTTGTTATGGGTTGATGTTATTTCGGGATCAATATTATCCGTAACCTCAACATTAAAAATTGCTTGGTCTGTATTTCCTAAATCATCTGTAACAGTTAATGTTATTTCATTTGTAACACCAGCAATTGTTACTCCAGCAACTGGGCTTTGTATTATATCTAAACTTGTATCACAATTATCTGTTGCTGTAACACTTCCCGTATAATCAGGTAAAATTATTTCACAAGCAACTCCGTTACCAATAAATTGGTCAACGTGCGTTGAAGTAATTATAGGATTTTCAATGTCTAAAATTAAGGATACGGTATTGCTTATTGTATTTCCGTCTTCATTAGATAGATTACAACGATAATAATTGTTGTTTAAGTTTAACTCAGTAGTAATTGTTAATGTATTTGTATAAACACCAGAATAAATAGAATTATTTGTTAAATCAGACCAAGTGTTTCCATCTACGCTTTCTTCCCATTGATAGTTAATAATATCTTCACCTGTTATAGTAAATATTGTTTCATCCCCAAGACATATATCAGTTTGATTTGATGGTTCAGAAGTAATTGTAGGAAATATTAGATAGTCGTATACAACTCCATACCCTGTTTCTGGATCTGCTTGAACTGCACCAATTGCTACTGTTTTGCCATCAGAACTAATGCAAACAGAAGAACTTAAATAGTCATTTTCCTCTCCAATAATTTCAACATCAAGTATCCAGCTTCCTTCAATATATTTATAAATACTCATTTTTCCCTGATGATCTCCATAATCAGTATTACGCAAAGCGACAATTGAACCACTGGCATCTAAATCTAAATCATAGCCAATCCATCCTCCTATTTCATATAGATCTCCACCCATCTGTGTCCATGTATCAGCAATATTCTGATAGACTTTTACAACACCATCATTATGGCCATATCCATCATAATGAGGAGAGCCAATAGCTACTATACTCCCATTTGAATTTAAGCTTACTACGAATCCAAAATTATCCTGTGCCTCATCTCCTTCAATATTGCTACCTATCTGCGTCCAGACTTCTGCAATGTTTTGATAAATTCTTACACACCCTGCATTTGTAGCACTTCCGTCATTATCACTTGCTCCAATTGCCACTATTGAACCATCTGAATTTAAAGACACTGAAATACCAGATTGATCAAAAGCTTCTCCGTATATCGAATTTCCAACTTGAACCCAAGCTCCTGATATATCCTTATAAATCTTAACTTGTCCAGAATATAGACCATTATTTGGTGCTCCAACAGCGAGTATTGTACCATCTGAACTTAAACTAACAGAACGACCAAAAAAATTAAGTGCATCATCACCATATAATGAATTTCCAATTTGAACCCAATTCCCTGATATATTCTCATAAATCTTAACTTGTCCAGAAGATTGACCATTACCGTCATTATATGGTGCTCCAACAGCGAGTATTGTACCATCTGAATTTAGACTTATTACATGTGCCCAATCGCTATCTGTTTCCCCTTCAATATTTGCTCCAACTTGAGACCATGTTCCATCGCTTTTTTGAAAAACTTTTACAATTCCTCTTTGATTATCATTACCCCAAGAACCAATTGCTACTATTGAACCATCGGAATTGACTTCAATGTTAGTGCCAAGTTTACTTCCGTTGTCTTCTCCTTCTATTATAGAACCTATTTGTGTCCAACCCTGTGCATTAACAGTCATTAGTGATATTAGTAAAAATGATGTTAATAAAGTTATTGTTTTTTTCATAGTTATTTAGTTATTATTGTTTTTATCGGTAACTTCTTGATTTTCGTTGCCTTTTTCAGCACAATGTTCAATTAAAAGTAGATTGTTCAATTTAACGCACTTTGCTAAAAATCAGCACTATTGTAGAAAAAAGGCAATGAAATGCAAGAAAATGTTAAAAACTCTTTTTTTTCATCACGGTGAAAAAATCAAACTGAAAAAAGCGAATAATTTTTATTTTATTCACTTTTTTAAGATTTATTCTTTCACTATTTTAGTTGTAAATATTTCATTATCAGTTTGAATTTTAACGATATAAATACCACTTTCAAAACTTGATAAATCAATCATTGCGTTTTGACTAATTGCTGTTTTTTCAATTATCTGTTTGCCTGTTATATCAAAAATAACAATTTGTTGAATATTATTATTTGCAAATTCAAAGTTTATTATTCCGTTTGTTGGATTTGGATAAATTGAAATTCCATTTTGTTGCAATATTTGAATGTTTGAAAATTCGTTAACAGTAATCACAAAACTACAATTACTTGTATTTCCTGCATTATCTTCAATTGTCCAAATTATTTCTGTATTTCCAATAGAAATTGCAGCACCATTTAATGTTGAAGAAGAGTTAAAACTATTGGAGACATTAAATATTCCACAATTATCAATTGTTTGCAAAGGATTTAAACTATTATCTGTCACATAATAAATATTTTGACCTTCATTTAAATATACAGTTAAATCATCTGTACATTCAATATAAGGATTTGTAGTATCAATAACCTCTACATTAAATGAAACTTCTGCATAATTTCCTGCGTCGTCTGTTGCAGTTAAAGTTATTGTATTAGTCAATCCTGTAATTATAGTTCCAGCTGTAGGCGATTGTGTAATCTCTAATTCAGAATCACAATTGTCGTTTGCAATAACATCTTCTATATAATCAGGTAAATTTGCGTCACAAGCAACTCCATCACTAATAGACTGGTCGGTGTGTGTTGATGTAATTTCTGGATTTGTATTGTCTTCAATCTCAACGTTAAAAGACACTTCTGTATAATTTCCTTCATCATCCGTTACAGTTAAAATAACTTCATTTGTCGTTCCAAAAATTATTGTACCAGCTGTAGGTGATTGGGTTATATCTAAATTTGAATCGCAATTATCTGTTGCTGTTACATCTACGGTATAGTCGGGTAATGTTGTTTCGCAATTTGCATTAGCATCTATTTGTTGCTCTTCGTGAGTTGATGTAATTTCAGGGTTTTCATTATCTTCAATAGTTAAAACAGCTTCATCTGAATTTGTAACGCCACCCAGATTTGAAAGCACACAACTATAAATGTATCCGTTCATATTGAGACTTGCACTAACTATTGTTAATGTATTAGTTGTTGTTCCGGAATAAATTGCATTATCAGACAAATCAACAAAACCTGAACCTTCGTTTACATACCATTGATAATCGCCAATATAATTTGCTGATAGTGAAAAATAAAAAGAAGTATTTGGACAGCCTGTTTGATTTTGAGGTTGAGTTATAATTTCAGGAGCAGGAGAATTTTCATACCATGCTATTTTATCATCATGGAAAGAAGCAGAAAGCACGTCTTTGTCTCCGTCTCCATCAAGGTCTACGGAATAAACAGATTGTGGTCCATCAACAGAAGTAGAAATAACTTGTTGTGCTCCGAAATTACCGTTTCCGTCGGTATTTTCATACCATGCTATTTTATTACCCCACAAAGAAGCCGAAAGCACGTCTTGGTCGCCGTCGCCGTCAATATCTGCGGAATAAACCGAATATGCTCCGTCGGCAGAAGTAGTAATAACTTGTTGTGTTCCGAAAGTTCCATTTCCGTCGGTGTTTTCATACCATGCTATTTTATCATCTTCGTAAGAAGCCGAAAGCACGTCTTGGTCTCCATCGCCGTCAAGGTCTGCCGAATAAACCGATTGTGCCTTATCGGCAGAAGTAGTAATAACTTGTTGTGTTCCGAAATTACCTTTTCCATCGGTATTTTCGTACCAAGCTATTTTATTATCAAAGTAAGAAGTCGAAAGCACGTCTTGGTCTCCGTCTCCGTCAAGGTCTGCGGAATAAATCGATGTTCCGCCATCAGCAGAAGTAGTAATAACTTTTTGTGTTCCAAAATATGTTTGTGCTTGTATTGACATAAAAGATACAAGTAATCCTATAATAAGAAATGTGTATTTTTTAATCATAATTTTAAATTTTTATTGTTTTTATCGGGTTCGGGCTTTGTGTCGTCAATTTAATTCAGGAACGTAGCTTGCGAA
>JAOZTW010000470.1 GCA_029938985.1 Bacteroidales bacterium
TTGAAAATCATATAGTTAATTGTCACAAGAAAAGTTTTCCCGACTTTTCAGTACATTATTGATTTTTGCTAAAACCACAATATATTTTTTTGGTTATCTGAAAGTGCAAATATAATGTATATTTGGTTTATGCAAAAGCCATTTTAGGTTTTTTTTATTTTTTTCCAAAAAAAAGTATTTTATTATAAAAAAAAATTATTTTTGCATTGTTATAAAAACTAAAAAAATGATACATTTTGAAGAAGCATTAAAATTAATAGTTTCAAGTGCTTATACTCTTGGAACAAAGCATATTAATTATAAGTTATCAATAGGTAAAGTACTTGCACAAGATATAAAATCGGATATAAACATGCCACCATTCAATAAATCAGCTATGGACGGATACGCATGTAGAAAAAGTGATTTGTCTAATTTGCTTGAAGTAATTGAAATAATTCCTGCAGGAGTAAGTCCAACAAAAAAAGTAGGTAAAAATCAATGTTCAAAAATTATGACCGGAGCACCCGTTCCAGAAGGAGCAGATACGGTAATAAAAATAGAAGACACCGAAAATATTTCTAAGGAAATAATAAAATTCACAAAAGAAAAATCAAAAAAAAATATTTGCTACTTAGGAGAAGATGTAAAAACAAATGATATAGTATTACAAAAAGGAACAATTATTAGAGATAAACATATTCCTGTGTTTGCAACTGTAGGAGCTACTGAAATTGAGGTTTTTAAAGCACCTACAGTAGCAGTTATTTCAACAGGCAATGAACTTGTAGAGCCAAATATAAAACCAAATCCTTCTCAAATACGAAATAGCAACGCCCACCAAATGCTTGTTCAGGCTCAAGGTATGGGAGTAGATATTGTTTATATAGGAATTGCAAAAGACACTCTTGAAAGTACACGTGAAATGCTATTAAAAGCTATGGAACAAGCAGATATTATTATTGTTTCGGGAGCAGTTTCGATGGGAGATTTTGACTTTGTTCCCGTAGTACTCAAAAACTTATGTATAGATATAAAATTTCATGGTGTACATACTAAACCAGGAAAAAGAACTGTTTTTGGCACTGGTAACAACAAATGGTTTGTTGGAGTGCCAGGTAATCCTGTTTCTGCTTTTGTACAGTTTGAGATGCTTATAAAACCATTGATATACAAAATTATGGGTAGCGATTATAAAACAAAAACCTATAAACTGTCGATGCACAAACCCTACAAAAGGAGAAAAGCTCTTCGCAAAGCATTTATCCCAATTAAAATAACAAATGACGGAACCATAGAACAAATTGATTATCATGGTTCTGCACATATTAACTCTCTTACATACGCCGACGGATTAATGATTGTAGAAAGTGGTGTAACCGAAATAAATAAAGGAGATTTTGTATATGTTAGACCCATTTAAAAGGAACATAAATTATTTACGCATATCTGTAACCGATAGGTGCAATCTTAGATGTACTTATTGTATGCCAGAAGAAGGTGTAAAGACAACTGAAAAAGAAGAAATGATGACTGTTTCCGAAATTTATGATTTTGTGAAAGTAAGTATCAAAAAAGGAATTAACAAAGTAAGACTAACAGGAGGAGAACCCCTCATAAGAAAAGGCATTATTGATTTGGTTTCAAAAATTTCTTCAATTGAAGAAATAATTGACTTATCAATGACAACAAACGGTATTTTGTTGGACAAGTTTGCACTTGATTTAGCAAAAGCTGGGCTTGATAGAGTGAATATTAGTCTTGACACTATGTCGCCAGAAAAGTTTAAGAAAATAACAAGAGGTGGTAATATAAATAAAGTTTTTGAAGGAATAGAAGCGGCTAAAAAAGCAGATTTAAGTCCAATTAAAATAAACTGTGTTGTATTTAAAGATAAAAATGAAAAGGACGCAAAAGATGTCGCAAAATTTTGCAAACAAAACAATCTGAATATTAGGTATATACATCAGATGAATTTGCAAACAGGCGAATTTTCTATTGTTGAAGGAGGAAATGGAGGTGATTGTGCAACATGCAATCGCTTGCGGTTAATGGTAACTGGCGAACTTAGACCTTGTCTTTTTAACGACACTACTTACAATATTAAAGAACTGGGAATTGAATTGGCTTACAAAAAAGCGTTGGAAAACAAACCAAAAATAGGAACTATTAGTTCAAATGGAAAATTTTATGGAATAGGAGGATAAATTAAGAATTAAGAATTGGTTTACACCTTAAAATACAATTAAAATTCAACTGAATTTCAATTATATTTCAACTGAATTTCTATTGTATTTCAACAGTATTTCAACAGTATTTAAAACTAAAAAATGGAATTAACACATTTAGATAAAAAAGGGAAAGCAAATATGGTTGATGTGGGGCATAAACCTGCACAAACAAGAATTGCGATTGCCGAAGGTTTTATCAATTTGCAGAAAAACACAATAAAATTAATATCTGATAATCAGATGAAAAAAGGTGATGTACTTACTATTTCTGAAATTGCTGGTATTCAAGCAGCAAAATTAGCAAGCACATTAATTCCTTTGTGTCATCCATTGCAGATAACTAAAATTGCAGTAAAATCAACTTTGAAAGACAAAGGAGTGCATGTTACCGCAACTGTAAAATGTATTGGACAAACTGGCGTAGAAATGGAGGCTTTAACCGCTGTTCAAGTTGCCTTATTAAATATTTACGATATGTGCAAGGCAGTGGATAAAAAAATGATGATGGAAAATATTCATTTAATAAAAAAAGTAAAATTATAATCTCAATATGAAAACATTTAAAGTAACTTCGGTAAATATTTCTGAAAAAAAAGGTACAGTAAAAAAACCAGTCGAGAAAATAGAACTTTCAGATGTTGGAATTGCAATTGATGCACATTCAGGCAAATGGCATCGTCAGGTGAGTATGCTTTCGGAGGCGAGCATAGCAAAATCAGCAAAAAATGCTGGCAGAGATTTTGTTCCAGGAGAATTTGCAGAAAATATTACGACACAGGGTATTGAACTTTACAAAACCGCTCCGTTAGATAAATTTATTTCAAAAAGAATAGAATTAATGGTAACTCAAATTGGGAAAAAATGTCATGCAAAAGGTTGTGCTATTTTTCAAGAAGTGGGTAAGTGTGTTATGCCAAAAGAAGGTATTTTTGTTAAAGTAATAAAAGGAGGAGTTTTAAAAGCAGAAGATGTTTTTGAATATCATCCAAGAATTTTAAAAATAAAAATTATTACTCTAAGCGACCGAGCAAGCAAAGGTGAGTATGAGGATAAAAGTGGTCCTTTTGTGCAAAAAAGAACTGAGGAATTTTTGAAAATAAAAAATAGACACTTTGAGTTTGAAACTAATATTATTCCTGACGATAGAAAACTTTTGGAACAAAATATTAAAAAAGCTGTTACAGATAAATTTGATATTATTATTACAACAGGTGGCACAGGAATAGGTAGCCGAGATATTACTCCCGATGTAGTTAAACCAATGCTGGAAAAAGAAATTACTGGTATAATGGAATTGGTGAGAGTGAAATATGGAATGAAAAAACCTAATGCTCTTATAAGTAGAGCTGTAGCAGGAACAATAAACGATACCTTAGTTTATACACTTCCTGGTAGTGTAAAAGCGGTAAAAGAATATTTAGACGAAATTTTACCTACAATAGAACATTCTATTTATATGATGAACGGATTGGATTTACATTAACATCAAAAACATAGATAGAGTTTTTTGGCATGTTTCATTTATGGTTTACATTTTTATCAGTTGCCACGTCCTCTCTGTCGTGGATTTATTAATACCTCATTCGGCACAGAACTCTATCCCTTTTTATGTCCATACAATAAAGAGCTAAAGCCCTATCAGTTCTATTTATCAATTTTATCCACGAGTAAAGTACATAGCAACAGATAAAAAAGTGTCAACTATTTTTCATTTATTTGAAACATGGCAAAAAAACAAAGTTTACTTAAAAAAATAATCTCACTAAATTTTAATTTCAAAAAAAAATAATAATTTTGTTTTTTATTATTAATCTAAAATTTTATACTTATGAAACCTATTTTATTTATTCTAATTATTTTATTTACAATTAGTTTATTTAGTTGTCAAACTCCATCTGACGTTAATGAGTCTAATTTAGACTCAACAGAGAGCATTGGAACAGTGTATCCAAACACAAAAACATTTTATCAAATTGATTCAATTAAAGATAGAGCCTTAGTAGTGGCTGAATCAATTATTTACGATGTAATAGTAAGTCCCAAAGCAGAAAATGATTGGTCTGAATATCAAACCAAAAGTACAGATGCAGAAGCAATTAAAAATGTAATTTTTCAAGCAATTTATCAAGGTAGATTAACACCATACAGCTATAAGGACGATGAGTATTTTGGAACAGAAAATTTAGGAAAAGTAATTCCAATTAAAGAAATAAAAGCTTTTGAAAAAAAATTTCAAAACAGTAAATTAGGTAAAATTCAATTTACAGAAGAATGGTATTTTGATGAGAAAAACTTGAAAATGGGAAAAAAAGTTAATTCAATAATTTTTGGTTTTGAGGTTTTTAATAATGAAGGGCTATCTATTAGGTTTGAAGCTCTTTTTAAAGTATATCTTGATAACAAAGAAAAAAATCGTAAC
>JAOZTW010000471.1 GCA_029938985.1 Bacteroidales bacterium
ACTTTAATTCTAATATTTCAAAAAAGCCTTGAACTTGACACTCGTGAAAAACGCTGATTTATGCTACCAATTATTTATGAGTGATAGTTGCATTAAGTAAATAACAGTATATTTGTGTTTTATTGACAGTTTTATTGTTTTAGAAACAAAATTTGTTATTATCAGAAAATATTAAATTCCTTATTGATTTTACATAGTTGCAACCATAACGGCTTTAATAGTGTGCAATCTGTTTTCTGCTTCGTCAAAAACAACTGAGGCTTCCGATTCAAATACTTCTTCGGTTACTTCCATGCCGTCTAAACCAAATTTTTGATAAATTTGTTCACCAATTTTAGTATCTCTATTATGGAAAGCTGGTAAACAGTGTAAAAATTTAACATTAGAATTTCCAGTAAGTTCCATAACATTAGAATTTACTTGATAATCTTGCAATAAATCTATTCTTTCTTTCCACACTTCGTCTGCTTCACCCATTGAAACCCAAACATCTGTATATAAGAAATCGCTACCTTTAACAGCTGTTTCAATATCGTCCGAAATTGTAATTTTTGCTCCAGTTTTTTCTGCAATTTCTCTACATTGTGCAACAAGTTCTTCTTCTGGCTGAAGACTTATTGGTGCTGCAAATCTAACGTCCATTCCAAGTTTGGCACCTCCAATCATCAACGAATTAGCAACATTATTTCTTGCATCACCAAGATAGGTAAAAGCTATTTCGTTTGTTTTTTTGTTCGAATGTTCAATCATTGTCATCACGTCGGCAAGTAGTTGCGTTGGATGATAGCGGTCGGTTAGTCCGTTCCAAACTGGTACACCCGAATATTCTGCTAACTCTTCTACCGTTTTTTGTGCAAAACCACGATATTCAATACCATCATACATTCTACCGAGAACTCTTGCTGTGTCTTTCATTGTTTCTTTTGAACCAATTTGAGACCCCGATGGTCCAAGATAAGTAACATTTGCTCCTTGGTCGTAGGCGGCAGTTTCGAAAGCACAACGTGTTCTTGTAGATGATTTTTCAAAAATTAAGGCTATATTTTTGCCTTTCATAGTCTTTTTTTCGTAACCACCATATTTAGCCGCTTTTAGATCAATAGAAAGTTTTAATAAAAATTCTATTTCTTTTGGTGTAAAATCTAACAATGTTAGAAAACTTCTGTTTTTTAAATTAAATGCCATGTTTTTTTTATTGGTTATAAATTTTAATTAATATTATAATGTTTATTTTAAATGACTTACATAAAACACAAGCACTAACAAAGAGGAATTTAAAAAATATTTTTCCGCTACATTAGTGCTTAAGTAGTTGCTTATTGATAAACACTGATTTACTTTCCAAACCCGATAGAACCTCCAACAGGTTTTTTGTAAGTAAGATGTTTTACGTCGTCTTTTGTAATTGTTTCCATCATGAAGGCTGTACGCTCGTAGTTTTGCAAAGATGCCATTCTTAGATTTTGTTTTTTAATTGTTTGTTCAATAATTTTTCTAATTTCTCTTGCGTTTCCAAAATATTTATCTCTTGCTTTGTAAATTATTTTTAAGTAATCTAATAAATATTTTTCTGCTTCATAATCCAATGATAGTTTTTCTTCTCCAAACATAAATTTAGCTATAGATAATAAGGTGTCAACCGAATAATCTTTAAAATGCAATGTTCTATCAAAACGAGACATTAATCCTGGATTAGTTTTCAGGAACTGGTCCATGTTATCAGGGTAACCTGCAACAATAACTGCAAATTGTCCTCTATTGTCTTCCATGTTTTTGAGTAACACCTCAATAGCTTCGCCACCATAGCTGTTTTTGCCACCACTTGTGAGTGCGTAAGCTTCGTCTATAAATAAAACTCCGCCCATAGCCTCTCCAATTTTATCTTTTGTTTTTATGGCAGTCTGACCAATATATCCAGCAATTAAACCTTCTTTGCCCGTTTCAATTACGTGTCCACGTTCCAATAATCCAAGCGACTTATAAAGTTTACCCATTATTCTGGCTACAGTTGTTTTACCAGTTCCAGGATTTCCTGTAAAAACAGTATGTAATGAGAATCTATTTAATACATCTTTGCCTGTTTCTCTGTAATATCTAACAAGTTTTACCAGTTCGTTTACATCTGCTTTTATTTTGCGAAGACCTACTAATGAGTTCAGTTCTTTTAATGTCTCTTTTAATAATTGCTCATCTATTGCAATATCAACTTTTATTTTTTGTTTAGTTGCTATTATTTTTTCAATATCTTCAATTTTTATTGTAGATAATTCCTCGTTTGTAAGTTTACTAATATTGTTACCTTTCATCAAACGCAAACCCATGTTCATTTTTCCCTCATCAATAAGAGAATAGGCATATCTTGCATTACCAAAAGTTCGGTTTCTATTTCTATATGCTTCAACAATTAACTTTTTTACCAAAGTTTTAGAATCACTTTCTAATTTTACGGAACGTTTTACCGAAGCAAAATCTGCAATATCCATTAATTCTTCGGGTGTATAGTCTTCAAAATTAAAATAATACTTAAATCTTGATTTCATTCCAGGATTAGAACTAATAAACAAATCCATTTCTTTGGGGTAACCAGCTACCATTATTGCTATATCGCCATCACCGTCCGACATTTCTTTGATAATCACTTCAATAACTTCTTTACCAAAGTCTTTTGGGTCGTCATTTGAGCGTTTTAATGAATATGCCTCATCAATAAATAATATTCCTCCTTTTGCTTCCTTAATAGCTTCTTTTGTTCTTGGTGCAGTTTGTCCAATATATTCTCCAACCAAGTCAGCTCTATCCACTTCGTGAACATGTCCTTTTGAGAGTAATCCCATTTTGTTGTAAATTTTACCAAGTAATTTCACAACGGTAGTTTTACCTGTTCCTGGATTTCCTGTAAAAACGCTATGTAGCCCAATCTCTTCCGAGTCTTCAAATCCTTTTTGTTTTCGCAATTTAATAAATTCCAGATAACTTATATGTTCTTTAATTTTTGTTTTTATACTATTTAATCCAATAAGTTTATCCAAGTTAGCAACTACATCTTTTAGTGTTGCTTCTTTTTTCTCTGTTTCGTTAACCTCTACTTGGATTGCTGTTTTTTTCCCACCAACATTAATTTCTGGTGTTCCTGCTATGTTTTCTTCTCCTGTTTCAAATGAAATAGAGACAACAAGTGTATCCATAAATACAATATCTACAACATATTTATCGTCTTTCCAAGAGCCACCATCTTCATTTCCCCAACCACGTGAATATGTTAATATTTTTCCTCTTGAATTTTGACTTACTGTTTTAATATTTTCAATATGAGCTTTTGGTTGTCCTGCATCATCGTAAATATTAATAAAATATTCGAGTTCCCACTTTGTATTTAATTTATTTTTTATTTTGAGTTCTGTCCAAATATATCTTGCATCGTCTTTTTTAAATACTTTTAAATATTTTTTGTTTTTATTTTCAGAGTCAAATTTTTTCCCTTCGTATAGTTTTAATGAAACTAAATCAAAAAAAGGATTGTAGGTTTGTGTAACTTTACCAACATCAAGAATATGAAAATTTTGTGTGCTAATTAATTCATCGTCAAGATAAGCCTCTGTTATATATTCTCCTTTTTTCCAAAAACTCCCAAATTTGTCAACTCCCCAACTTTTATTAACATAAACAATATTTTCGCTCTTACTAACAACAATATTTTCTTTTAAATCGCAGATTTGTTTCTTTGATACACCTTTTTTAAAGGTTTTGATATTTATTTTTGCATTCCAATTTTCCTCATCAAAAAGTTTGTTGTAGAACGAGAACTCCCATCTTAGGTAGTTAAGTTCACTTTTATCAAATACTCGTCTATATTTTCGTTTTGAATCTGCCATCCATTCAGAAGAAGAAAATATTTTTAGTCCTTTGAATTTATATGGATTGCCGTATTTGTATCCAGGGATTTTTTTTGCCATGATATTTATATGCTATTATGTTGTAAAACTTTATTTTTGTAACAAAAATTTTATAAATAATTGAATTTTAAGGTATAAACCAATTTATTAATTGTCATTTACGGTAATATGCAATATTTTTTGTTTTAATATACTATTCTATTATGTTATGAAACTTTGTTTTTTTAACACAGCTTTTTATAAATAATTGAATTTTAAGGTGTAAACCAATTCTTAATTCCTAATTTTTAATTCCTAATTGCCGTTTACGGCGTTATGTCGTGTGTTTGTTCAAGTAGTATTAAAAATACAATGTAAGTATTAACAAAATTTAAACCAATCAACAAAAGTAAATATTATTTTGAAAATTATTAAATATTTTACATAATTTTAAGTGATATTTTTTTTAAGTGAAAATGAAAAAATAAATAACTCTAAAAATACCGTTTTTTTATATTTCATAAAACCCTCATAATACGTTAATTACTTGCTTGTTAATAACTTTGTTTATTTTTCACAAAAGTAAGATAGACTTGAGGTTTGGTGTTAGGCTTATTAAAATATATAATTAACCATTTAAACTTGTTCTTTTGAATTTCATCTTCTTCAAAAAACATGCTAATATCGGTGTTTTTCACGAGGATCAATTTTTTTGTTACTTTTGAAATATTAAAATGCTCATTTACAAAGGTAAACT
>JAOZTW010000037.1 GCA_029938985.1 Bacteroidales bacterium
TTGTTTTTGCAGATTTATCTGCTTTGTTTTTGCAGATTTATCTGCAATCTACCGAATCAAGCCTACATTGTGTAAGTTGCAGATAAATCTGCAAAAACAAAGCAGATAAATCTGCAAATACTTTTTTTAATCGGTAATTTTATAACTTTGCTTTGCTTTGTATTTGCAACTTCAGTTGCTTTGTTTTTGCAGATTTATCTGCAACCTACCGAAGCAAGCCTACATTGTGTAGGTTGCAGATAAATCTGCAAATACCTTTTTTAATTAGTGGTTCTTGCAACTCTAATTACAATTTTCGGAGACAAAAGTATAGTTCCAATCTTTCCAGTTTTTAACTAACCCAGCCTTTACAGGATTAAGTTTGATATAATTAACTATATTTGTTAATTCTTTTTCGTTCCGAACATAATGGTCATAATAGTCTCTTAGCCAAAATTTTCCTTTTTTTTTCAAAAGAATATTTATTTCTCTGGCACTGGCACCTTTTATTTTTTGCATTATTTTTCCAATATGTATGTAATTGTCTGATATTTTTGTTATATATTTTTTTTGAATATTTGTATCAATCAAAATATGAACATGATTTGGCATTATACAATACGCAAGTAATTTGTATGTGCTACTGTCAAATTGTTGTAATTTCTTAACCACAATATTTGCACATTCTTTATTTGATAAATAGTTTTTAGAACTATCTAACTTATTTATAAAATCATCAAATTTAGCAAAATATTTCTTGCGAATATTAGAAATCTTAATATATGCTTTTTCATTTTTTTGAATCAATAATTTATCCAATAAAATATCTTGTTCTTGTTTGAGAGATTTGTAAAATTCACTTATTGTTTTGTTATAAAGCGTAAAGGTAATAAAAAAAATTTCATACTTTGGCTGAATATGTGGTAAAAAAGTACTTTTATATTCCATTTTGTGTTTCGCTAATTAAAATTATTCTGTTAGATAACCAACAGATGTTTTGGAGTTCTTTTGTGCAATAAAAGTAAATATTTTTTTTAATTAAACAAAAAAAAATACCTTTTTTAATCAGAGGTTTTATAACTTTGCTTTGTATTTGCAACTTCAGTTGCTTTGTTTTTGCAGATTTATCTGCAATCTACCAAAGCAAGCCTACATTGTGTAAGTTGCAGATAAATCTGCAAAAACAAAGCAGATAAATCTGCAAATACTTTTTTTAATCGGTAATTTTATAACTTTGCTTTGCTTTGTATTTGCAACTTCAGTTGCTTTGTTTTTGCAGATTTATCTGCAATCTACCAAAGCAAGCCTACATTGTGTAAGTTGCAGATAAATCTGCAAAAACAAAGCAGATAAATCTGCAAATACTTTTTTTAATCGGTAATTTTATAACTTTGCTTTGTATTTGCAAAAAATCTGCAAAAACAAAGCAACTGAAGAACATGCTTAAGAAATTGTGTAGTTGAACATTAAAATAATGTCTTCAATTTCGTATTCGTCTAATGTACCAGCTGTTGCACCAAGTATAAGTGATGCAATTGGATTTTCAGCAGAAAAAGTAAATGCGTTATTAAATACCGTTTCAAAAATATCATCAGAAAGAGATGTTCCAAATATTTCTGTTTGCACAGCATCATTTAATGTTAAAAGAGTTTCACCTGCTATAGTCTGCCCTTTTTTGAGTTTCACATATACTTTTACATCTCCATTACTTGATAATGTTTTATCATTTAAGAAATAAGGAAAATGTTGTTTTGTAAGTTCAATTTCTGTTGTGTGAGTTCCTCCATTAATTGGATTTAAGAATTGATGTAAATTATTAGCAAATTCAGATTTTAAACTTACAGCTCGGTAAAGTCCTGTTTTATCTTTGATAAAAGTGTCTATAATAGAATCTATTTGATCATTAAGAGCTGTTTCAACTGTAGTTTTTATTCCTCCTTCTTTTGCTGTATAATTTACAGTTAAAATAACATCAGAAATAGTGTTGTAGTCAAATTGTCGGTATTCTTTTGGTAGTTCTAACTGCCACTCACCAATTACTCCACGTCCTTCAAAAGGTAAATAACGTTCGTCGTTAAAATTGAGTTCAAACAATCCACTGTCATTCATTCCTGAGCTTGTTGCTATTGATTTAGCTATGTAGTCGTAGGCAAATCTTGAGTCGTTTGCAGTATCTTCTAAATAATTTGTTGAATCATCAGTAGATTTTCTAATACGATTTTTTATTAATGAAACTTTACAATTAATATTTGTGTAAGGACCAGTAACAGCTGGTATTGTAACACTAACAGATTTTATTCTACGGAAATATTGTCCAGGATAATCTAAGTCAAATAATACTTCTGGCACTTGAAAATTGCAAGTTCCTGTTTCTTTGAATTGAAGCAAAGCATAAGGATTAATTTGTGCAAGCGAAATTTGTTTAGTAATTTCGTATTCACGTTCGTTTTGGTTCATGTAAGCAATTTCCATTTGTTTGAGTTGGAAATGGAGGTTTTCACCAGCAAGTAAACCTTTCTTAAGACCATCCCAATGTCCAGATTGAATGTAATTAGTGTTGTCTATACCGAGTTCAAATTGCAGAGCTTTTTCTGCCTGTTTTGCAAGCTGATATGCTGTTTGATAAGTATTAAAATACAGTGTACTAAGTTCTCCCGACATCCAATTATAAAGCTCTTGGTTGGTAAACTTGTTTTCCATATATACCCTCGCTTCTTGGCTATTTGCTATTTGTTGTAGGTGGTTTTCTTTGTCCTTCTTTGCTATATCTCTACGTATTTCTGCAGCAACTATTTGCTTTTCTACTTGTTTAATTTCATTATTTGCAGAATCTACCTGAAAATCCCAATCTTGTTGTCTCCTTTTGTATCCTCCCTCAATAGAGGCAATGGTTGCTTCATGATTTTTTATGCTTGCAAGAAGATTTAAAATACCTGCACCAATAGATGCAGCTGTACTTAATGCTCTACCTCCAAAAGTGAAAGACACGCAAGGTACACCAGTCTCAAACTCAGGAATTAATGCCAAAGCACTTGCCAACATACTAACTCCTTGAGAACCTATTTGTAAAGCGTTAGCTTTATTAAGGTTTGTTATTTGTAGATTTTCATAAATATTTTTATATTCCTTTCTTAGATAATAATGTTTCCTAAAACTAATATTTGTTTTAGATACCTCAAGAGAATTAATATTTTCTGTTGATTCGTTAATACTATATTCTTTCAAACTTGTAATAGCATTTTGCATGCTTATTTCATGTCCCGCTCTTAGCAATGAAAGTTGTTCTGCGTCTTTTTTCTCTAATGCAGATAAAAACGATTGTCCAAGAGATTTTACATCTGATGTTAGTTCAAGTGCTTTTTGTAAAACATATCTAAATTTATATAGTGGATTTGGAGCAGATAAATCATTGATTGCTGCACCAATATCAACTCCATTGGCAATTGCTCTAATTAGTAAAGCTGGGTCAATTGGAGCTTCAAACAACGCTAATTGGCGTTCTATTCCTGAAATATTTTGGCAATGTCTTATTTTAAATAATCTATCGGCTACAATATCCCAATAAGATAAAATTTTACTGTTTTCTGGTATGCAAAAATATAAAATAGACTGCAAAGAACCAAGATTATATCCTTCATATTTATCAGAATTGTTATTAATAATTGGACTATTTTGAGTGTTTTCTATATCTATTAAAATATTACCAAAACTATCTAAATTATTTGCTATTTCATTATAATTTTTAGAACTTACATATTCTTGGCTAATTTTTACAGGTTTTCTACCTAATATTTGTGCTGCGAGTATATATACTTGTGCTGCTTCGTTGATATATTCAATAGAATCTTTTTGGAATAAATAATCTCCCCAAGCCACAAGGTTGTCAATGTATTTCATTAATACATTTTTCATATAGGAAACTATACGCATGCGAGCAATTAAATGAGGATTAAATGGATTTTCTTGCCATTTTTGAACTTCTGCGGAGTTTAAATCTTTGATTATTTCTTCTATTGTTAATTCTCCTGTAAAATTAGCAAATGGTTTAATTCGCCAGTATTTGTCGGTAGTTGCATCGTTAGCATCTGTTCGTGTTGGGTCAAAAATATAGTGAAACCATTTTTGTGCATCTTCAAAACGCTGGTTTTTAGACAAACGTGTGGCAACAAGCAATGGAGCATGATAAAACAATTCCCAATTATAGAGACTGTAAGTACCATCAAATTCAAAATCTATATTTGCTATAGGATAATTATGACTAACATTATTAGTATTTGGATTATAATCGTTTTCAAAAAAATCATTAAAACCATTTTGTCTAACTAAGCGTTCTTCTTTTGTTGGATTTAATAATTCGTCTAATCCATACTTATTTAAAGCTCTTGCAAAAAGATGAGTATAAGGATGATAAAAATTATAAAAACGATATTTTAAAGCAGTTGGTGTGTTAATAGGACCAGGACTACTGTATTCTCTGCTTTTATTATTTGTTGCAGGAATAGTGTTGTAGGTGTTTGAGTTAATCACACTTTTACTTGATAGAGGACTAAAATCAAGATTAGTTTCAGGATTTTTTATTACAGGTATAATTAATGGATTTATTAAATTTGCTCCGTACTCTAAATTGTTATTACTTGTTTGATTGGAAATAGAAGAATTATAAGGTTCTATTAATAAAACTCTTTTCTTTTCTTCCAAGAAAAAAGGTGCTTGCGATTTAAAAAATGGGTATTGATGTGGTAAAGTAACATATATTGTATTTTCTACAATAGACAAGTCAATTATGTCTTTTTTATTAATTGTATCATTATCCCATCTTAATAATTTTAAATCTTCATCTCCATCATTTACCAATATCTCTGTTTGCCCATCTTGAACAATTCTTAACACACCATCACTATCTATTCTAATTCTGTTATGCTCAGCTTTACCATCAATGTTTTTAATTTGATATTGGTAAATAGATTTGCTTTGCTCAATATTATTTTTCTCATTAAACTCAAATTCATAAGTGTGTATTTCATCAAATATTATTTCTTCGATTTCCTGTGTTGTAGTTGGAACATAATTTTCTATTAAACTTATTAAAGAATTTCTATGAGTTTTAATAATTATTGGTACCAATGAACCTGAACCATCGGGCAACAAACTTTCAAACGAATTACCTTCAATAATAAGATAAAAGCCATCTGGCATACCGCCATCTAAACCATTTAGTGCATGGAAGCCATACGTTCCACTAATTTCCAAACCTTGAAGATAAGTTAGTGCGTCAGCTAAAATTGTGTTTATCTCCTCATCATCAATTACTACATCATTTGTGTTAGTTAAATTACCCAGTTTATTGGGGGTTACAAATATCTTTAAGTTATTGTTTTCTACTTGCGAAAAAAGAAATAAATTACGAATACTAAAATGATTAGTATATATATATGTTTTGGATTTATTTTTAGATAACCACTTGTTACCATCATAAATACTCCATTCTAAATAAATTTTTTTATGATTTGTTTCTGATATTAATGCGTCTGATACAGAAGACCAAAAAATATGTAGTTTATTATTATACATTACAGGAATTAGATTGTTTCCAGTAATATCTACATTTATTTTTTCCCAGGCAGACCAATAACCTAAATTGTCTTTTTTTCTAAAGTAATAGATATGTGGAGAATTAAAAGTGCGTGCAAATACATATAAATCACCAGTATCTTCGTAGTAATAGTGTTGAGCAATTTGCAATTTTGCAATTATATCAAGCTCGTTTACATAATCAGTAAACATTTTAGAAGTTGTTGTATCTGTTATTTCATTTTGTAATAAGCTGTCTTCAAGTGCTTCAAAAAGTTCACTTTTATCATCTCTAAGTTCTGGTTCTAACCAATTTTCGGGGAATAAAAATACTTTTCGGTTTGCTTCCCATACACGGTATTTTTTTCGCCATTTCCACTGTGTAAATTCTTGGTTCGAGTCATTTCTAATTTTTGTATTTGCGTCCATGTTTAACAGTATTCGCATAGCAAACAGCTGCATAGCAGATTGTGCCAGCACAATACGGCTTGTTTTGTTACAAGCACTCATTTCTACATCAAGGAAAAAATAAGAATACAAGTCAGTTGTATCATTAAAATCAACTTGGGTTCCGTTAACAACATAATTATTAAATAACAAATAACTAACAAGAGCATCTCTACGTTTCTCACGCAGTGGTTTCATTATTTGAGCAGAAACTTGTTTCCATTGCTCCATACTGTATTTAGATTTTAGAGCATTTCTAATTTCTGATGTTACTCTAATTTGACTTATGTTACCCCCAATAAAAGCTGATATCCATTCAACAATTTTTTCTGCAGAAAGTCCAATTGTATTAATAATCTGGAAAACATCAGTAGTTTGTTTAAACCAACTTGGGTCTTTGTAGTCAGTAAAATTAAAGTGATTTTGTGTAATATATGTAAATTCGTCTTTTTCCCATTTTATTGTTTCAAGGAAGTTAGTTGCACTCAAGAATTTTTCTGTTGCTGTATTATTTTTTGTATCTGTTTCTATTTGTGTTGTATCTATTAGAAAATCAAAAATAGATTTTTCACTGCTTTCAAAATATTTTTTGTTTAGAGTAAAAGCAGAGTTTAATTTTTGCCATTTTAACCAATCAGTACCAACTTCAATATTCATAATATTTAGCAGAACATCATTAGTCATTATCTTAGCAATATCAGAACATTTAATATTGTAGTTGTTAATAAATATTGAGGCTTTGTATATTTTTTTGTATAATTCCGTATAGTTGTTATTATCAGTATTAGACTCTATAGAAACATTTATCAAGTCAAAAACTAATTGAATATCTAATAATTCTAAAAAAGTATTTACAATATCAAAACTAATATTAAATTCTTTTGCAAATGCTTCAACAATTATATTAGAATATTTAAAAACTTGAAGTTTGTTTTGGTCGAGTTCACCAAGCACATAATCAAGTCTTTCTTCCACCGTTTCTAATTCTCCATCAATTGTCAAGTTGTTTATTGCAGTAGTTTTATCAGGGAAAATAGAATCAGGAAGACTATCAATAAACTCATTAAAAGGACTATGAGATATATCAAATTTCTTAATAATAAGTAAAATTTTTTCAATAATTGCTATACGTTCTTCTTCGCTTAAATAGGTTTGGGAAAAAGTATTATCAAAAGATATTTTTTGACTTAGTAAATATTTGAGAGAATCTTCCAATAATGTAAACTTGTCTATATTTTTAGTTTCATTTTCATCTTTAGCTTTTTCTAATGCTTTTGATAATAAAGACAAAAATTTGTCTATATATTCTTTTGAAACAAATAAATTAGAGTTCAAATCATTATTGTTGGTAAGTAAAAAAACCAAGTCTGCAATAGAAAAACCAGATTCTTTAATAGAATTTAGCATTTCAATAAAATCCAAAGTATTTATCGGAATTGCAATTCCACTTGTTGGAGTTATTGCTTTTTGTCCTGTTAGTTCTGTTAATTTTATATATTCAGGAATAGTTATATCAAAAGCCTTACAAAATGAAGCTATTCTTGCAAAAAATTCTAATTTATGACGAGTGAGTTCTGTTATATAAAAATTATTTTTAATAAATTTAATATCTTTTTCGGTTAAATTAGTTACAGCTGCTATTTCGGAGATGTATGTTTCTATTAGTTTTGTATTTCCATTTTCCTCAAGCGTTATTTTTCCACTTTCATTCAATTTAAAGATATTTGTTTCTTGCTTTTCTACTACTTTATTTAAAAATTTAGAATGATAAAATTGTTGTTTTTCATCAAATAAACTATCTACAACCATAGGTTTCCACCAAGACAAAAGTTCCTCAACAGGCAGCCCAGTAATTTTTTGTAATTTTATAATGTTAGCAATATTAATAATAGAGCTAGACAAAATATTATCAGTATTACCCTGGTTAAAAGCTAATAAAACTTTATCTAGCTCGTTTACAGTCCAATTTGTTTTTAATAAAAGTCGTTTAAAACTTAGTAGTTTGTAAATTTCATAATTTTCAAATTGTAATTTAGCGGAAGTAATAGTACATGTATTTGTTTCGAGTGTTCTGTTATTTTTGTTAATAAATTCAGATTTTAATAGCTCTATAAGTTCGTTGTATTCTATTTTAGAAATTTTCAAAAACTCTGGAATATCAACATAAGCACTGCTATCAGTAATTCTTGGCACAATTTCCTCGGTGTAATTACTTCCGTTTATGCTTGTAATCAACCTTCGTTCTTCTTTAGAAAAACCAAGATAGTTGGCAGCATATTCTGAAGTTAAATTTGATTGCTCTGTAAATTTATCAATAATATCATAAAAATTTAGATTTAATTGTGCGAGATATCCCTTTGTTTGTTCGTATGCGTAATTAAAAGGCAAGTTTATAGGAGAAACTGCTCCATTCAAAGTATCGTAAACACTATTAATTATATGTTCTGGATTAGCATCAATTTCATCAGTTTCCCAATCTGTTTGATAATTTTCAGTTTCATTTTCATAATACGAGGCATCATTTTTTAAAGTTCCAGCTATTGCTCTTTCCAATACTTCGTTTACTATATCAATATATGGAACTAAGGTATCTGTATTTTTGCAATTCAAAAGTAGGTGTTTTATGTCAGGTCGTCTTGCATCAAATTTATCAAATAAATTAGAATTATCTGTTGTTTTTATTTTTTGAAAAAACATAAGATTGTCTGCCAAGTATGCAGCAGGTCCCAAAGTAGAACGACAGTCTTTGCATTCACAGCTATCAAAACCATTAAACAGGTTTTCTAAATCTGGAGCATCGCTATTATTATATGACAGGTAAGGGAGTACATTGGTGTAGTTTGGGTTTATTTGAGGACTGTAATTTGCAAAGCTAACCAAGGATTTAGAATTTTTTAAAGTAGCATTTGCATAAAGTTCTAATGCTAAATTGCTGTCTAAATTGTTCTCTGCAAGATTTAAAAAAGCTGTTTTTCCTAATTTTACTATACTATGAGCAGAATTTAAGTCATTAGTTGACATAAAATCAAAAGCTTCTAATTTTGATTTTTCAGGAAGAATTGTTAGCTTTCTTTGTATAGTTTGTAAATCAGTCTTTAATTTTTTTCTCTGTTCAACATCAGCAACATCCTGCTCTGTTAAAGTAATATTATTAAACCTGTATTCAAAATCAGGATTGTTTGTCAAATAATTTTTTAAGATAAATTCTGTATCTGCTGCCCTTGCCAATTTTCCATTAATTATCTGCGACGGATAGGCTCTTGCTATTTTATCTTCAAGGTGTTTTGCAAATTCTGTTTCATTTTGAATGTTTTCGGGGAAAGTTGTTGTTCCTGCAACAGTTTTAAGCCAATTTATATCAGCAAAAGCAAGTTGTTTTAGATTAGCCAAATTTTCGCTTTGAATTTGGTTAAAAGCCGTGTATGAATAACCAGTAAATACAGTTAAGTCAAGGTTAAATTTTATTTTTTCAATATCTAAATCACTAAGGTTTAATTTATTAATATTTTCCAAAAAGGTGCTATCAATTTTGTCATTTTTTAAATATTCTTTTAAAAAAAGGTCTTTTTCAGTATTTTTATTCTCTGTGGCAATTGATGTATTTGCAAATATAGAATACAAGGAAACTTCTCCTTCAATTGATTTTTCTGCGTTGTTTACTGCAAGTATTTTTAAGTCTGCAATAACTGTGTTTATTTCTTCGTCCGATGAAATAATATCAGAGTTTATATAGTTTTTACTTATAGCATCTTTTAATTGCTCTGATAGTGTAGATTTATCTTGAGTTAAAAAATATGAAGGTTCTACCGAGTTACCACTTTTTAGTAAGCCAAAAATAAGCTCTTCATTTAAGCTTGTTGTTTCTGTAAAATCTAAATCTTTAAATATTTGTTTTGCTCTAATATGATATTTTAAATCACGTTCGCTTATATTTAATTCTTTTGCAAGAACGTTTGTATCTTTATCTGAGACAGTTGTAAAATCTACTCCATCTATAGCAATGTCTGCTAATGTTTCTTGTAATTTAGATAATACGTCTTTGCCTATAAATTCGGTCTCACCTGTAACAAAATTATAAGTCTCTTCTATGCCTGCATTTATTTTCACAGGTGTGTCAATTAACTCAACATCGTCTGGTGTATATAGTTTTACTTTTATATCAGGTGCGGTTTTAGATAAACTCAATTCAACAATATAAAAGAGTGCGAATTCTCCTGCCTCGTCAACAACAGTTTCATTTAGTAAAACATCTTTACCAAAAATTTTATTAAAAACTTTTACTTTATAGTTTGGCTCAGGATTATCTTTATGGTCGGTAACTTTTCCAACTATTGAACGAACTGTTTCTATATAAAAGTTTTGTGTTATTTTATTATCATGTCTTATCTTAATCGTATTGTCTTTAGTAGATACTATAAGAAAATTATGCTTTAAAACTTTTAAAAATACATTAGGACGTTTACTCCTTTCCTTTGAAAAATCATAATTTAAACGATATTTTCCATCTTGGTCGGTTACTGTTGAAATTAATAATCTATTTTCGTAATAATTCCAACCTTCTACTGTAATATTGGGTATTCCCAGATTAGTATTTTTATCAAAAACATGACCTTTGATAACTTTAATGTTTTTAGGCATAATTGTAACTTTTTAAATTTAACTGTTGTTTTAATATGTTGCAAATTTAAAATAAATTTACTAATAGACAAGAATAGTTGTCTTTCTGTCGCATGAAAAATCAAACATTTTGGTAAAAACTTTTTTAGAATAAATAATAAAAATATTTAAATAGCACATAATCAAGCAGTAACAATAATGATACATAAATAAATAATTGTTGATAACTTTTATAAATTATTATACCAACTTCAAAGTAAACAACAAAATAAGGTCTTAGACCTATTTAATGTTGCTTACGCATTTACATATAATCTTATCATTTAGCATATTACAAATATATAAACAGGTAAAAACTTTTGTATGGGTACTTAAGTCGTTAAGTGAATAAAAAAAAAGAACTAAGCCCAGTTAACTTATTTATTTATAGCAAATTTTAAGTTAAACAAAATAGTACGTCCTTGTTGTGGATGATAGGCAGGAATAAAACCCGAGGGATTTACATTTGTTTGATAATTGTAATCATCTACAAAACCATTTCCTGATTCTCTTCCAATGCCGTAATATTGTTCGTTTAACATGTTTTCAATAATTAATTGTGGTTCAAAATATTTGAGAGCCTTGTAACTAATCACAAAATTTATTTTTTTGTAACTCGGGGCAAAACCAGCTTCATAAGTTTGAAGCCAAGTATTTGTAGATTGTGCTTTTCGTTTTCCTACATAATTTAATCTGCAATTTACATTAAGTTTCTTTTGAAAAAAAGAAACATTTAGACCAGCATTTATTTTATGTTGTGCTGTACGATCTATTTGTGACCATTCTGTGGCATCAGATTCCTTGCCTTGCAGATACATATAATTTGCATACAATGTTAAATTAGTCAGTATTTTATAATTCAATTCAAAACTTAATCCAGACACAAAAAACTTATCTTTGTTCTCATATCTTTCACCCGATGGCATAGTTGCATCAGGAACTTTACCAATAAAATCGGTAATTTCGGAATAAAAAATATTTGTTTTTAGTTTAACTCTATTATGAAAAAGGCTACTAAATAATTCTATTTCATAAGTTGAAATTTTTTCAGGATCTAAGTTTGGATTTCCTCTAAATTCGCTGTTTAATTCAAAAATACTTGGTTGTTTAAATGCACTTCCATAAAGTAATTTTATTCCTATATATTTTTCTGGTTTGTAAATTAAAGACAAACGAGGATTAAGAATTTCGCCATACTCAGAACTGTTATCGTATCTAACACCAAGTGATGTAGCTATTTTTGGTGTCCATTGTGTGTTCCAAATAAAATATGTCGCAAATTCGTGAACCACAAAAAGAGGATTTGTTTCTTTAATATTTAATCCATTTCCAGCACTCGCCTCATTCCATGCTGATTGGGTTTCAGTCATATTGTTTGGAGTATCATTTAAAGAAACAATTCTTGGACTTTTTAAACTTGTCATTCCTTTTATTCCTGCCAAAAAATCTGTATTTTTTGTTAAAATATAAGATAAACGCTCTTCTATATATGCTTGATAAGCATAAGCAGCATAACTCTTTACCAAGGAAGGAAATTTATAATGATACAAAAAACCTGTTTGAGGTAAAATATTTGTTGAGCGGAATACCAAGTAAGTGTGCATTGATAATTTGTTGTTAATATTAGTTTCATTATTCATATAAACATGATAGCCCCGAGAAGCAGTTCTTGCTTTATCATCAGTTATTTTATATTCGTAGGCAGTAAGATACGAACCTATTCCTTTTTTGTCTTCCCAGAAAAAAACACCTGTTTCAGTATTTTTAAAATTTAATTTTGCTCGCATAGAAATTGAATTGTGCCAATTTTGAAAACCATCAGGAATTGGTTCTCCCCCAATTGGATTTGGTTGATTTGTTATATAATTTCCCTCACTATTATAGTCTGCCAAAATAGTATCAGGATATAGATTATTGTGAAAATAATTAGCTGGATCATATCTTAGCCCGCCATCTCCATTGGTATTATATTTGTGAAAAGCAAGTGATAAATTCACATTATTATTAAAGTTTTTTCCAAGCAAAACATCTATTCCTCTTGTAAAATTAGAACCATAAAAAGGTTTCACCATAACTCCTTCATAATTTTTTTTGGTAATAAAATGAATAACACCAGTAAACGCCTGTGCTCCATACATTGACGAGCCAGGACCTTCAATAATTTCTATCCGTTCAATATCTACCAACAAGTTTTCGTAAGTCCAGAGTAAAGACCAGTTGTAACTAATATTATTTTGTATAATACCATCAACCATAATCAATATTTTAGTATTTCCAATGGTACCTAAACCTCTGTTCATGTTAAATGTAGGATATTCTCCACCACCATCATTAAAAATCATAAAATCAAAACCTGGTATATCTTGACAAATATCAATCAAACTTTGATAAGCTCTATTTTCTATCATTTCGTGAGTAATAACTGTGATATTTGAAGGAGCAAAATCAATATTTTGCAATTTTAAAGAGGCAGTAATAACTTCAATATTATCTATTTTAAGCTCTACAAGCATATCTAATGGGATATCATAAATAGTAAGTTCTTTTTCTATAAGTATAAGATTTATTATATCTTTACTCACATCTGCACGATTTTTGATTGCCATAGTTGGAAAATCATGAAATTCAATATTCTTTAAAGTGTCTGATACAAATAATCTGTATTTACCATTCTTATCTGTATTAGTAATTTCTGGACTACCTTTCACCGAAATTGTTATTCCACTAATAGCTTTTCCGTTTTCTGCACTTGTAATTGTACCCTCAATTTTTCTATTTTGGGCATTAGTATTTATTGTTGCAAAAATTAGAAAACATAAAGTTATGATACTCAAGGTAATATTTTTCATATTATTAATTTTTTTATAAATAAAATAAAAAGTAAACAAGATTAATTTTTTTTTTATAGTTTTGTAAATATTTTTATTTTTGCTGGATAGTAAATTTTTCATTTTAAACGAAATCAGTACTAATATATTAGGTTCTAATTTGTATAGATTTATTTAGTGAAAATAACAACAAATGAGACAGTTATTTTTAACAATTCAATAATCTGTTTTTATCCAGCACACACACTTAGGCATATTAAGTAGTTAATCATATATGAACATCACTTTTTAAGGTCAATTTTGCATTATGTATCGTAGTAAAAGATTACCATATAATCAATATGTATTTTACGCCATGCCTAATACAAAAATAGGGCGTTTTTTCATAAGTGTAAAGCACAAGGCATTTTTATTTTTTAAATACCGCAGTTTACTATTGTAAATGAGGATTTTAAAATAATCAAAAAAACGCTGTAATTTGCATTTATGAAAAATGCCAAAAATAGCCTCTTAAAAAGGGTCGTATATATCTGATTTCCTACTTATTTCTTTTTCACTTATCAACAATTTTTCATGAAAACTAAAATAATATTTTTCACAATATTAGTTTGTTTTTTTATTTTTAACAAAAGTTATGGACAATTATTAGACGAAACTCAAATAAAAGTAGCATTAGTATATCAATGTGCTCAAAATATACAATGGCAAAATGAAAACGATTTTAATACTTTTAAAATTGCAATATATGGCAACGAAAAAAATATTGAAAAAGAATTAGTAGAATTATCGGAGATAACAAAAATAAAAAATAAAAAAATTGAAATTATAAAACTAACTAATATTGACGAAATTAACAATAATACACCTCATGTAATTTTTATTACTTCAGACAATTTATCAGAACAAAATAAAGTTTACAAAAAGATTCAAAATAAAAATTCTATCTTGCTAATAACAGATAATTCTCATAGTAAAGAAAATATTATGATAAATTTTCTGAATATTGGAGATAAAATTACTTTTGAAATTAACTCAAATAATATTCGCACGCAAAAACTTTCAATTCTGCCTCGTTTGTTACTTATAGGTGGTGAAGTAGGCGATATTAAAGATTTGTATTTGAATAAAGAAAAAGAACTTGTAGATGAAAAAGTAAAGACACAAAAATATTTAGACTCTATAAGATTACAAGAAGAAAAAATTGCCAAACAAAAAAAGAATATTGACGAACAGAAAAAGAGCATTGCTGAACAAAAAAATAAAATTATTAAACAAAATGACTCTATTAAAAATCAACAAATATTTTTGGAACTACAAAACAAAAATATTAAAGAAAAACAACAGATGTTATCCAAGTTGTTTTTAGACGTTGATAATCAGAGTAATCTAATAGAAAATCAAAATGAAGTATTAGAAGAAAAACTTAGGTATATAGATAACCAAGAAAAAGAAGTTGAAAAAAAACAGTTAATATTAACAGACTTGAATAAAAAAATTGAGGAACAAAATAAAAATCTGACTAAAAAAAATACTGTTATTGAAACACAAAAAAGAAGTTTATTTTTATCTATAATATTTATAATAATTGGATTTGCTTTTATTGTTTTTATTTATTTTGCCTATAAATCAAAGAAAAAAACGAATAAGTTATTAAAAGATAAAAATCATATAATAAACAACAAGCACGAAGAATTACAAATGCTTGCAGAAGAATTAAGAACTCAAACAGAAGAACTTGATATTCAGAATACTAAACTCTATCTGAAAAACGAAAACATATCCAAAAGTCTTATTTATGCCAGTAGAATTCAAAATGCTATGTTTCCGGCCAAACTATTGTTTTCTAAATTCTTTTCAGAACATTTTATATTATACAAGCCTCGTGATGTAGTAAGTGGAGATTTCTATTGGGCAAAAAAAATAGAGAACAGATTCATTTATACAGCCGCTGATTGTACTGGACATGGAGTTCCTGGTGCTTTTGTGAGTATGCTTGGTATGTCGTTACTTAACGAAATTACAACAAACAATTCTAATATTGAGGCAAATCAAATACTTAATCAACTGCGAGAAGCAATTAAAAGCTCTCTAAAACAAAGAAGTGGAATAGATGGTTCAAAAGATGGTATGGATATAGCACTATGTGTTATTGACCTTACAACCTACAAATTACAATTTGCTGGAGCTAACAATTCGCTTTATATTATAAATAATAAAAAATTAATTGAAATAAAAGCAGACCGACAACCAATTGGAATATATATTAGAGAACGTAGTTTTACAAATCATGAATTTCAATTAGAAAAAGATGATATAATATATTCGTTTTCTGATGGTTTTATAGACCAATTTGGGGGACTTAAAGGACGAAAATATATGACAAAAAATTTTAAAAATACTCTGATAAATATTCATCAAGAGCCACTTGAAAAACAAAAAATACTTTTGAATAAAGAATTTATTAGTTGGAGTGGAAACTTTGATCAAATTGATGATGTAGTTGTTGTTGGAACAAAAATATAACTATTTTTGGCGTTTTTCATAAATGCAAATTACTGCGTTATTTTGATTATTTTAAAATACTTATTGATGAATTTATTCGACTAGCCTAGGAAAAGTGAAAAAAAAAGTTTTAGCGAAGTAATAGCGAAGGAATAGCGA
>JAOZTW010000472.1 GCA_029938985.1 Bacteroidales bacterium
TTAAAAATCTAAGAAAACTTTTTTGAACATATTTATACAAACTATGTTTTTTTGGTGTTTTTTTGGTGTTTTTTTGGTGTTTTTTTGGTGTTTTTTTGGTGTTTTTTTTAAAAAAAACAGTTATTAGCTTGTAATTAAAATTAGAAAATATAGAATAAACAAAAATACATAAACACTATAATATCAACATGTTGTATATCTGTCCAGTTTTTTTTCTATTATATTAGAGGTCAGGATACTCGTGAAAAACGCCACATATTAATATAAAAAAAGAACAAGAAGCACAAATTAGATTTATGTTTCTTGTTCTTATGTTGTTATAATCGGTACTGTTTTTTTTTCTAACTATTTTTTCATACCTTCTAAATACTGTCCTACAATTTTTTGAATATATTTCCCAATAATATCAAACTCAAGGTTTATTACTGTTCCTTTTTTAAAAGTATGAAAGTTGGTAACTTCGTATGTAAATGGTATAATTGCTACTTGAAAACTGTTGTCTTTAGAGTTTACCACCGTAAGACTAACTCCGTTTACCGAAACCGAACCTTTCTCTACAGTAATATTACCTTTGTCAACATCGTATTCAAAAGTGTAGTACCAACTACCGTCTGCTTCTTCTACCTTTGTGCAAATTGCAGTTTGGTCAACATGCCCTTGAACAATATGCCCATCTAATAAGCTGTCTGGTTTCATGCTTCGTTCTAAGTTCACTTTATTTCCCACAGTTAACAAACCTAAGTTTGACTTTATCAAAGTTTCCTGTATTGCAGTAACAGTATATGTGTTATTTTTTATTTTTACCACCGTGAGACACACACCATTGTGCGACATGCTTTGGTCTATTTTTAGTTCGTCCACAAAAGAGCATTCCAATGTAAAATGTACATTTCCTTCTTCTTTTACTATCTTCACTACTTTTCCTGTTTCTTCAACTATTCCTGAAAACATAAATTTGTATTATTTTAAAGAGTTTATATAACTTGATAATTCGTCTTGGGTCATTGAAAATGTAAAGGCTGAGTTAACGAGAAAATAATTTCCAATATCAAATGTGTGATGGTATGCAAATTTTGCAACATCAAGTTTTGTACTTTCGTGACTAAATAGTTCAATTATTTCTTTTACTTGTTGTGAGTATAAGCAATTTGCCGCTATTATTTGCATAGCTGTATTTTCCTTATCGCTATCAAATGTTTGACTTGCAATCATTTTTTTTGCTTCCGAGAAATGATAATTATCCATAAGTCCAGAACAACCAGGTTGGACGATTATTTGTTGTATATCCATTATCAACATACATTTTGTTTTGTAGGTGGTTATGCACATTAAAGTCGTTACCTAACTCAGAGCCGAGATACGAAAATGCTGTTGATATATTAGTGGCAGTTTCTTTGAAAAAATCGTCTACAAAATCAGCTTCACTCGTATTATCATCAAAAGTAATTGTGCCATTGTTTCCATTATATCCATTATTGTTGTTGCCATTATATCCGTTATTGTTGTTGCCGTTGTATCCGTTGTTGTTATTGTTGTAACTTTCTTTTTTTTGTTCGGTCATGCTAAAGCCTCTTAACAAATATTCACCTTTTTTATTCTTTTTTATTATGAAGCTAATGTCATAACCTGCCGAAATATTGATTGTTTGCACAATATTGTTTATATAAAGATCGTCGAAATCAATTTTCACAACATATCTTCCTTCATGTATTTCATCTTTAGCAACATTAGATGCAGAGTTTTCGTTAATCAACTCACTGTTCAAATACATTTTAAAAGGCTCTCCTTCTTTTGTAAATATAGAGAAATTAGATGTTTGAGCATAATTCAAATTACTAATAGTAATTAAAAAAATTAATAAAGGGATAAGTTTTTTCATGGTTTGTGATTTTTAAGTTAATAATTAAGTATTTATGATTTCAATAATTTAGCACTCAAACTATTAATGAATGATACTTTAAATTCTACTCCAAGAATAGTGATGTCGTCAAAAATATTGGGATTTCCTTTTACTATATTTAACTCATTTTTTATAGAACTAATTGTCTCTTTAATTGATTTATTATTAGTTAAATTATTTTGTGTACTTTCAAAACCATAGTCTTCTTTGCCGTCCATAGTTAACTCCGACAAGCCATCAGTAAAACAAATTAATTTAGTGTCATTTTTTATTCTTATCTTCCCTATTTTTATAGATGGAATTTTATCTAACATTCCCACACCTACACAACCAACTCTTAGTCTAACAATTTTTTGAGTAGATTTATCATACAAAATGGGAGCATTATGCCCAGCATTAACATAGGTTAGCATTTTTGTAAAATAGTTAAATTTTGCAATAAAAAGTGTAATAAAATGTTCTCCTTTCGAAATATCTATTATTATTTTGTTTAAATCGTATATTAGGTTTTTAAATGATTTTTTGTTTCTCAAGCCTGCTTTTACATTAGCCTGAAAGTTAGACATAAGCATAGCCGCCGAAATTCCTTTGCCCGAAACATCTGCTATGCAGAAAAATACTTCCTTTTTAGAAATTTCTTCAAAATCAAAATAATCGCCACCTACTTCATAATGTGGCATGTATAAAGTTTCTAAATTAATTTTTCTGTTTACAGGAAAGGTATCCATGTTTGGTATCAAGCTTTGTTGAATTTTAGCCGCAGTTTCAAGTTCTTTTTTAATCCTTTCTTGTTCAATTTCTTGTTCATGTAACCGCTTGTTTTCAATAGCTACAATTATAACATTGGTAAGGATTTGAATAAAATGAAGATGTTGTATAGACGCACTTAAACCAATGGACTCTCCTTCTAAATCTCCAATTAAAATATATGCTATAATTTTATCGTTATTTAAAACAGGAATAATAAAATCAAAAGAAGAATAATTTTTGTTTTTACTACCAATTGTTATTTCAAAGTTCTCTATTTCTTCAAGTTCTTGTAGGTTAATCTTTTCTAAATCAGCGTCTTTTACTCCCGACCTAATTAGCATTTCCCATTCATTGCCATAAGTATATAATAGAACTTTACCAATATTTAATTCCTTTGTTAATAACAATTCAAAAGTACGCAATAGCTCATCTGTAGGCAAATTATGACTTATTGCCTTAGTTATATTAAGCATTGTTCGCAATTTGAAATTGCAAAACCGTAACCTTCTTAATGTTATATTTGATTTCAATTTTATAGTCTTAATTTAAAAATTAATTACATTACCATTGTTAACTACAATGGTTTAGTTTTTGCATAAGTAGTTAACCATAAATAAACAACATTTTTAAAGGTCAATTTTAGCATTACGCTTAGTTATAAAAGATTACCATAAAGGCATATTAAAATAGATAACTGACAAATTTAAACGAACTTATTTTTGTTTTTAACAATTCAATAAATATAATAATATCAAGATATTTGCATGTTTATTGAAGAAGATAAAATTCAAAAGAACAAGTTTAAATGGTTAATTATTTATTTTAATATGCCTCAACAATATGCAAATATTTTATGCTTTGCCTAATACAAAAATAACCTCTTAAAAGGGTCGTTTCTTTTTCACTTATCAACCTACTTTGCTCTTTCTATGTAAGAACGAGTTTTTGTTTCAATTTTAATTTTATCTCCTGTTTCAATAAATAGTGGCACTCTAATTTCTGCACCTGTCTCTATTTTAGCAGGTTTACTTGCCGAAGAAGAAGCTGTGTCTCCTTTTAATCCAGGTTCGGTATATACAACCTCCATCACTATAAATTGTGGTAGGTCACAAGAGAGTGGTGTTTCTTCGTCTGCATGAAAAACAATTTGTACCTCCATACCCTCTTTAAATAAATCAATGTTTTCTAAAAACTCTTCTTGTAATGTAATCTGCTCATAAGTTTCGTTGTGCATAAAGTTGTAACCCATAGTATCTTTATAAAGATATTGATAAGGACGGCGTTCAATTCTCACAACTTCAATTTTTGCACTTCCCGAAAAAGTATTATCAATTACTCTACCATTGGTTAAACTTTTCATTTTTGTACGTACAAATGCAGGTCCTTTTCCTGGTTTTACATGCAAAAATTCTACTATTTTGTACAAACCGTTATTAAATTTTAATGTTAATCCATTTTTTATATCCGAGACGTTAGTCATAATTATATTGTTTTTATTGATTTATTTATTGTTTAAAAAATTCATTATCAGCAATATTATATATTAACTATAAGAACCAATTTATAATATTGAATTGTACAAAAATAATATTATTTTTCAAAAAAAAAATTGATTTTTACTATTCAATAATATTTTTTCATATCCAATTTTTTAAATATCTTACTATCAGCATATTTAACTACTTTATTAAAAATTAAAAAAATTAGGAATTAAGAATTAAGAATTGGTTTACACCTTAAAATTCTTAAATTTTGATGTTATTCCTGTAAATGACTACTTAATTAATTTATGTTATCAACTAAATTTCAACTAAATTTCAACTGTTTTTCAATTGTTTTTCAATTGTTTTTCAATTATTATTATAAATATCAATAAAATTTTATTATATTTGTATTTTACTTAACTAAAGTTTTTGCTTTCATTTTATATTGATTATCAATAATTTATAAAATTAAT
>JAOZTW010000473.1 GCA_029938985.1 Bacteroidales bacterium
TTTATAATTATATAATTGTATCATTGAACCATTGAATAATTGTATCATTCCTTAGCTCGTTGTTTGCAGATTATTAAATTATTAAAAAACAAAAAATGGTATATCTTGGAGCTACTTATTATTTCATTTTCGCTTAATTAAAATATATTGTACTTTTTGAAATATTTTAACTATATTTGCATTTATAAACATGTTAAACTATTTCATTAATTATGGCAAAAAAATTATCAAACCTCAACAAATATAAAAAGAAAAAATTTAGTTATTCTCACAAAAAGAAAGCTGATAAAAATATTGAAAAAAAAGAAAAAATTGAAGATTCAGAAAATGTGGATATTGACGAATTGGATAACGAATTTGTTGATAAACTTGAAAGTGAAAATATTATAGAAAAAGAAGAGCTTGCTGAAAATAAAAATGAAACAAAAGAAAATCAAAATTCTGATAATTTTTTATATTTTATTAATAAATATTCTATTTATATATTTCCACTAATAATTTTGATTGTAACAATATTTTCGTATTCTACTGCAATTAACAACGATTTTGTAAACTGGGACGATGACCGTTATGTAACAGGTAACACACATTTAGAATTTAGTTGGGAAAACATAAAATATTATTTTTCCGATTTTTACTTTGTAATGTATATCCCGCTCACAATGATGTCATATATGTTTGATTATCATGTTGCTGGTTTGGACATGCCAGAGTTTTTTCATCTACATAGTGTTGTTTTACATATTATTAATTCTTTGTTAGTCTTTTTTGTTGTTGCAAAATTGTTTTCAAAAATAGATTTAAAAAACTCTAAGATTTATGGATTAATCTCGGCTCTGTTGTTTGCCACAAATCCCCTTCATATTGCATCAGTCTCTTGGATTGCAGAACGTAAAGATGTGTTGTTTACAATGTATTTTTTGGCTTCGCTACTGGTTTATTTGTTTTATATTGATAAAAAAAAATTAAAATTATATTTTTTAGCTCTCTTTTTATTTTTGTTATCATTACTGTCTAAATCGCAAGCTGTTGTATTACCTATTGTTTTAATTCTTGTAGATTACGTAATCTCACGAATTGATTTATCAAAAGAAGGTATTTCTTCATTTTTTGCGAAAGCTAACTTTTTTAAACAACGAACAATAAACGAAAAAATACCTTTTTTTTCGTTATCACTTATATTTGGAGTTCTTGCTATAATAGCCTCTGGCACAAGCGAACCATTTGCAGAAACAATATCAGACCCAAACAAAATTTCTACTTCAACAGCATCATACTCTTTGTTTGAAACATTAATTTTTATGAATTATAGTTTTGTAGAATATATCAACAAACTTATAATTCCACAAAAATTATCTGTAATTCATCCATATCCTACAACTCCTGGTGCCAATATGCCCTTGCATTTTTATTTCTATCCAGTTGTTGTACTTGGAGTTATAGCATTATTAATTTATTCTTTTATAAAAAAATGGAAAGTTCTCGTTTTTTCAATATTATTTTTTATTTCTAATATTATTTTGGTTTTAAGTGTGAAAAACTTCATTATATCAGAGCATTACACTTATATTCCTTCAATAGCAATAAATATTTTATTCGCATATTTATATTTTTCAATTATAAAGAAAAATAATAAATTAAAAATAATATTAAACATGGTGTTGATTGCATACATATTATTTTTATCTATTTTTACATTTCAAAGAAATAATATTTTTGACAACAGTTTAACTTTTTGGGACGATGTAATAAAAAAACATGACAATATTTATATTTCATATTTTAATCGAGGAAATTACTATCAACGACTTGGAGATGAGCAAGCAGATAATCCAGACCAAGCAAAAGATTTGTATCAAAAAGCAATAGCAGATTACGATTCTACAATAAATTTACATCAACAAAATATTGGAGCATATTCAAATAGAGGTGTTACCAAAGCCAAACTTGGCGATGCCAAAGGAGCAATTTTAGATTTTAATCAAGTGGTAAAAATAGATTCAACCTACAAAAATGTTTATACCAATTTAGGAAATGCAAATGCAATGCTTGAACGATGGAAAGTAGCTATAAAAAATTATGACAAAACACTGTTTTTACAATCAGATATTACCGAAGCATATTTTGGGAGGGGAAATGCTAAAAAATCATCTGGAGATTTTAATGGGGCAATAGCAGATTTTAACAAAACATTAGAATTAGATTCTACAAATAATCAGGTGTATTTTAATAGAGCTTTCTCATATTTTAGCATAAAAGATTATGACAACGCTCTTATTGATTTTAATACAGAATTAAAATATTCTCCCGATTTTTTTGTATGTTACTATTATAGAGCAAAAATTTATGAAGCACAAAACAAAACAGAAGAAGCTAAAAAAGAATTTCAAATTTTGGCACAAAATTATCCTCAAATAATACCAGAGTTAATAAAGCATGCAGACGCTTACGAACAACAAGGCGATAACAATAGAGACATTTCGTATTATAATCAGGCACTTGAAGCTTTAGATGATGTTTTGAAAATAGATGTAAATACCTCTATGGCATATTCACGTAAGGGAGTTATTAATGGAAAACTCGGCGACCTTGGGCTTGCTATTCAACTCCTTGACAAAGCAATTGAAGTAGATAGTTTGAATGCAAAAGCTTATGCCGATAGAGGTTATGCTTTTTACCTCACAAACAACTACACAAAAGCCGAACAGGATTACAACAAGGCAATACAAATAAATATTAATGACAATATTTCTTATTTTAACCTGGGCGTTCTGCACGACAAACAAGGAAAATACGAACAGGCTATTATGGATTACAATAAAACCATAAAATTAACTCCCAAAGCATCTTACGCCTATATAAATAGAGGCATAATATATCTAAAATTAAAAAGAAAAGAAGAAGCCTGTCAGGATTTTAACACCGCAGCACAGTTTGGCTCTGAAAAAGCAAAAAAACATATTGAAAATTATTGTAATTAGGCATATTAAAACAAAGGCGTTTTTACGAGTGTCAAATTCAAGGATTTTTTGAAATATTAGAATTAAAGTTTACCTTTATAAATGAGCATTTTAATATTTCAAAAGTAATCAATAAATTGATACTCGTGAAAAACGACAAAATAAATAAGTACCCATACAAAAGTTTTTACACATTTATATTTCTTTAATCTATTGGTTTGTAACTACATAATTGTATCATTGAACCATTGAATAATTGTATCATTCCTTATATTGTAATCAATTTCATTTTTTATTGTATTTGCTTGCATTTTCTATAATTTCAATTTCTTCTTTTGTTAGTTCATAAAGTTGGTAAACCATTTTATCAATTTCTGTATCTGTTTGATTTATTTGCAATTGCAAATCATTTATTTCTTTTTTATAATCATCAAAATAATCCTCCCAAAGGTCTTGTTCTTTAAAAGATAGAGTAATTTTTTGTTTTTTTAGTTCACTAATAAAAGTTTTAAAATCGTGATTATAAAAAGTGTTTAATTTATTATTTATTTTTTTAATTTCTAAATTAGCTTTTATCCGTTTAATAAATTTACCTGTTTTTTCTTGCAGTTTTTTATTTAAAATAAGCATATTTATTGCTAACATTTGTGCCTTTTTATTATTTACTTTACTAATATTTCCAATGGGTAAATCTTTGATATAAATTTCTTTAAAACGTAAATTACTGTGAGTACGTGTGGATTCAAAAAAAAGTCTAAACAGTTTATTGAAAAAAGAAGAATTAAATAAAATCAAAAATAAATAAATATTGTATTTGTCATTGCTGGTAATTAAGGTAATTGAGTTTAATGCCGAAAAATTAAAATTACCTTGCAATATAACTGCTCTATTTGTAGTAGATAATTCTCTAACAAGCACAGTTGAATTGGTTTTATATTTTTTGATTTTATCTTTTGAAATCCAATATTCTGGTTCTAAAGTCTTATATCTCCAAATAGATTTTCCTGTATAAACAGGTGTGTCTGTCATTTTTATTTTATTTTTTGAAAGCAGTGTGTTTATTCCAGTAATTCCTTTCCCTGCATTAAAATTGAAAAAATCAGAAAATTTATAATTGAGTCTTGAAATTATATTTAATATTGTATTTTCAACTAAATCTTCTGGAAAAAAATAAAATAATTGTCTATTATTTAATTGTTTATATTCAATGGATTGAAAGTTTTTATCTATAAAATCTGTATTTTCTTCATTTTTTCTAATGTTTATATATTTCAATTTTTCAGTTCGATTGTCTTCAAAAATAATTATAGAAGTTTCAACAGGCGTGTCTTTAAAAACTCCTGATTTTAAATTTATTACTTTAGAAATAATTTGTTTGTTTGTCAGATGTTCTCTAAGTTTAAAACCATATCTTGATGAGAAGAATTTATTTGTTGTAATAAAACCAGAAATACCATTTTTTTTATTCAAATATAGGGATTTTTCAATAAATAAAGTTGCAAGGTCAAAACCTGATTTGATAAATTTATAATTATCAGAATAATATTTATTAACTATTTTTTTAAAATTCCTACTCCTCACATAAGGTGGATTTCCAATCACTACATCAAAACCGCCATTATTCATTATTTGCTTAAACTCTT
>JAOZTW010000474.1 GCA_029938985.1 Bacteroidales bacterium
TACAACAAAAGGTTATTACAATTAATTTAGGTACTTACGTCTTAATGCAGTAGTTGGAAAAACGGGTTGTCTAAATATTAAAAACTGATTAATAAAAATCAAGTAAATTGTTTATTGCCATGAGTATCTAATAAGGAATGATACAATTATGTGATTACAAACCAATAGATTAAAAAAATATAAATGTATAAAAACTTTTGTATGGATACTTAGAAAAGTATTACAAAAAAGCTTAACCGACTTTTCTGCATATAAGCAATATGGGCGTTTTTCACGAGAGTCAAGTTCAAGGCTTTTTTTAAATATTAGAATTAAAGTTTACCTTTGTAAATGAGCATTTTAATATTTCAAAAGTAACGAAGAAATTGATACTCGTGAAAAACGCCGCAATATGCAAATATTTTATGCCTTGCCTATTATAAAAATACCGCAGTTTACTTATTGTAAATGAAGATTTTAAAATAATCAAAATAACGCAGTAATTTGCATTTATGAAAAATGCCAAATTATTTGACTTGTAGCCTATTTGTAGATTCATTAAGCTGAAGCTTGGAGTTACATTTATTATCAACAAATTATAGATACTCAATGTTTTACAGTATTATTTTTTTGTTTTGTGGGAATAATAAAATAATTAAAATAAGAATACTAAATGAAAATTCAAAAACCTCCCATTTGGGTCCCGAAGGAATAATAAAAATAGCAATTGAGATTATTGCGGCAACAAGTGAGTGATGATATTTTACAACTGGTACTCCAAAACTACTAGTTAATTTTTTAATAATTGCAATTCTATTGTATAAGAACGGTAACACAACAAAATAAAAAGCGAGGAAAAAACTTAAAATTTTTCCAAAAATAAGTAAATTTAATTTCACCCCAAGAATCCTTAAATTGTGTAAATTCATTTCTCCCTGCGTGTTGTTATCCTTAAAGAACTCACTTGAATCTATGCCAAAAATTCTTTGCCCCCAAGATATTTCCTCCCCCGATACAAAAACAAGTGCAACAACAAAAAATAAGGCTGTTATAGCCTTCAAGATGTTTTTATTCCTGATGTTCTTGAAAAAACGTATAAAAGATACAATTGCTGCAAGAAATAAAAAAATTGCAGTAGAATATTCTAAAATACCATCTTCTTTTGTGAAATCGCCAAGTTTTGCGGAATTAAAAAACTCAATATAAATACTTGCCGATACAACTACAAAAAGTACTATGTAACTAAAAATTTCTATTTTATTAATTTTCATGAAAAATGTTTTTATGATTTGTTAAGTTTATTTAGTAAAAATGAAATAATAAGTAACACCAGAATACGCCGTTTTTTTGGCATGTTTCAAATAAATGAAAAATAGTTGACACTTTTTTAATCAGCTGCCACGTCCTTTAGGGCGTGGATAAAATTGATAAATAGAACTGGTAGGGTCTTAGCCCTTTATTGTCTGAGCATATTTCACAAGTGCAAAATTTTGCGTTATTTTTTTAATTGATAATAAAAATTTAATGCTTGAAAAATATCATTTTTTTCGCATGTTTGATTAATTTTTATTTCTCCAATTTTTGACAAAAGTGCAAATCTTATTTTATTATCCGAATTTTTTTTGTCATGTTTCATAAGACTATAAATTTCGTCATAATCCTGCATTTCAACAGTATAGCTTTTAAAATTTATTGCTATATACTCCACAATTTCAAACATTTTGTGCAAATCAAAATTCAAAACTTTGTTTGATACAAACACCTCACAAATCATACCAATTGCCACAGCTTCGCCATGTAAAATGCGAACACCTTTGTTATGAAAATAAGTTTCTAAAGCATGACCAAAAGTGTGTCCAAAATTAAGAGCCTTACGAATCCCTTTTTCTTTTGGGTCTTGTAAAATTATTTCATGCTTAATCTTTGTAGATTTTACAACCAAATCAAACAGTTTTGTGTTGTCAACATCTTTCAAATTAAAACGTCTCAATTCTTCCCATGCGTCCAATTTATAGATAAGTGCGTGTTTTACAACCTCCGCAAAACCAGAAGTGAGTTCTTTTTTTGATAATGTTTTTAAGAATTTTGGAAATATTATTGTTTGCTCAGCTGGACTAAACAGTCCTATTTGGTTTTTTAAGTTATTAAAATTTATACCTACTTTTGCTCCTATCGAAGCATCAACCTGCGACAGTAATGTTGAAGGTAGATTAATAAAAGAAATACCTCTTTTAAATGTTGATGCCACAAAACCACCAATATCGGTAATCACGCCACCGCCCAGATTTATCATCAAAGAATTTCGGTCTGCTCCATTATCTGACAAATAATTCCATATTTTATTAGCCGAATCAATATTTTTGTTTTTTTCACCACTTTCAATTTCTATTATATTAGGGCTTGTGGCAAAAGTTTTTTCAATATAAGAATAACAATATTTATACGAATTTTCGTCCACAAGTATATAAATTTTGTTTTCGGGGTGTTTTTTAATAATATTTTCTAAGTGAAATTTAATATTGTCAACTACAATTACTTTTTCGTCGTCTCCTATTTTTTCCACTAAATTACTTGTATTTAATGAATTATTTAATAATATTTTGTTTTTTGTTATCATTATTTTGTGTTTAATTAAGTTGTAAAAATACAAACTAATTTAGACTAATCAAATTTTTTTTTTATAACTGATAATTTTTTTATTTATTTGCAAATAAAAAACTGAATTTTAGCAAAATTATGAGTAAAAATAATGGAACTCAAAAAAAAGGTGGTGGCAGTTTTGGGCATGGTAAAAACATGGCTGGCGGAAAAACTAAAAACGTAAGGCAAACACTCAACAGATTATTAAAACTTATTGGTGAACAACGAAAACTTTTAATAATTTCGGTTATACTAACTATTATTGGTGTAACTGTTAGTACTATAGCTCCAGCATATCTTGGTAATGCTATAACTTTGCATATAGAACGAGAATTAAATATCCTATTGTTTTCTCAAAAAATGGTTATCTTAGTTTTATTATATGTTTTTGCATATATAGTTAATACCTTGGCTGGCATAAGTATCAACTATATGGGTAATAAAGTATTGTTTAAATTAAGAACAACTTTTTTTAAAAAAGTACAACAACTATCTGTTTCTTATTTTGAAAAAAAAGGAATTGGAGACCTTATTTCAAGACTAACAAACGATATTGAAACAATTCAACGGTTCTTAACCAGTGGTTTAACACAATTAATAACGGGAACATTCTCAATTGTTTTTATTATTGTGGCTATGTTTTCTTTAAATGTAATATTAACTTTCTCAATTTTAATTACATTTCCAATAATGGTAATAGTTGTTGTTGTTATTGGAAAACAGATTAGAAAGGCGGCTAAAATTAATCAAGAAAAAGTAGGAAAGCTAAACTCAGTAATTGAAGAGTCGATGACGGGAATGAAAATAATAAAAAGTTTTCATAGAGAAAAAGAAGAATTTAATAAATTTGATAAAATTAACTCCGAAGCTCGTGATGCGGCTACAAAAATGGAAGCTAAATCATTTTTAATATTTCCAATAATGAATTTCATTAACGTATTTGCTATGGTTTTGGTAATTGGAATTGGTGGTGTAATGATAATTAATCAACCAAGTGTTTTTTCTATAGGTTTACTAACCAGTTTTATACTTTATTCTCGCAGGTTTTTTGAACCTATCCGACAAATTTCGCAGGTTTATAGTTCTATGCAATCGGCTATGGCAGGCTCGGAGCGAATTTTTGAATTGCTTGACAGCAAAGATGAAATTGAAATAGCAAAAAATCCTACTGTAATTGAAAAAATAGAAGGTAGGGTACGTTTTGAGAACGTAACATTTTCTTATGAGGCAAACAAAATTGTGCTTGATAATATTTCTTTTACTATTAGAAAGGGAGAAAATATTGCGATTATTGGTTCTACTGGTGCGGGCAAAACCACTATTATTAATCTTTTAAATAGGTTTTATGATATTGATAAAGGCGAAATTTTGGTAGATGATATTCCTATTAAAAATCTTGATTTAACAAATTATAGAAAACAATTAGGTGTTGTTTTACAAGAACCGTTTTTCTTTGCAACCACAATTAGTGAAAACATAAAATACGGCAAACCAAATGCAACTGATAATGAAATTGTTGAAGCGGCAAAAATAGCAAACGCACATCACTTTATTAGTCGCCTACCCAATGGATATAATACAGAGTTGTTGGAAAGGGCACAAAATTTATCGCATGGCGAACGACAGCTGCTTGCCATTGCTCGCACAATTCTTGGAAATCCTGCTATTTTAATTTTAGACGAAGCAACCTCAAATATTGACAGCCTAACTGAATTGCATATTAGAGAGGCTATGCAAAACTTAATGAAAGGACGTACAAGTTTTATTATTGCTCACCGATTATCTACAATTCAAAATGCTGATAGAATTATGGTTATTGATAATCATAAAATTGTAGAGCAAGGAACACATCAAGAATTATTGCTTAAAAAAGGATACTATCATAACACCATAAACGGTGGTTAGTGGTGTATCGCGCCAGATAGAGCAGGGCTGTTGCATGCTAATTTTTAATAATAAAAATTTATAATTCTATGAAAA
>JAOZTW010000038.1 GCA_029938985.1 Bacteroidales bacterium
AATGCAAATTACTGCGTTATTTTGATTATTTTAAAATCCTCATTTACAATAAGTGAACTGCGGTATTTAAAAAATAAAAATGCCTTGTTCTTTACACTTATGAAAAACGCCATTATTTTATATTTGCTTTATCCAATTTAACTTAAAAGTTGACTGAATCTGTTTTATCTTTTAGCAATTTTTTCTTTAAGGTTATTAATCAATTGAATAACTAACCTGTTCAAAAGGAACTTCTACAATGTCAGCATATTCTTCTCCAGCTTCTTCCATATCTTCATCGTCATCTGGAAAATGCCATCTAACTAAAACTTCATTACCATCATCAAACATATCTTCTAATTTAAGTAGAACATCAAGTAGCAACTTTGAAGATGCTGTGTTAAAATACTCTAATTTAAAATTAAAAACAGTTTTTTCTAAAGGGTCAGAGGCGTATTCATCTAACCATTCCAAAATAGGTTCGTAAAAAGCAACTACATCTTCTGGTAGCGATCTTCCTGAAATTTCAAAAACTGGATTGCTGTTATTTGCATCTAAAGTTACTTTTGGTGTATCGTCTGAGCCTTGAATTTTAATTACTTGCATGATTTTTATTATTTCTTATTTATGTTGAGTTATTTTATTTTATTTTTTTGATATTATTTCGATTTGAAATAAATATTTTTTACAATTTGATTGACATTTTTTATCAAAATATAATAATAAATGATTTAAAAGCGTTACTTAAGGTCATTGAAATTATATATTCTTGGAAAAACAAGTTGAATTGGAGAATTATTATTTCTTTTTCTTATCTTCTTTCAATCTTGAAATAGTTGAAGTTAATACAAAGAAAGATTTTTCATCATCTATTTTTAAAAAACTATAGATTAATTTTTGTCCTGTTTTTCTGGCTATATCAATAAAACCTAATCCAGCACCTCCTTTATCAGAAAGTCTCCCCTCTCTTATTTGTTGTTTGTAAAGTTTCTTTAATCCTTTCTTGTCTAATTTATTGATACTTTCAAGAATTTCAGTAAGTACTTCCACTTTATCATTTGTTACTACATTGCCAGTTGTAACATTATATTCAGTTTCTCCCTTACTAACCATAAATATTCCTCTACCGTCGTGAGATGATATTAAATTGTAATTACTGTCTGCATGTTTACTAATGTTTTGTAAACATTCGACCATTACATGGAAAACTTTTTTCTGAACAGAATTATAGTCTTCGTCCCTAATCATATTGTTTTCGGTGAGCGAAGTGAAGGCTTTGGTTATTTGATGTGTAATTTCACCTTCATAAGCTAAATTAATTTTATTTTTTTTCATTTTAAGATAAAAATCGTAAACAAAATCTAACGAATTTATCTTATCTTTTAAAATTTCAGCCATCTTGTATTATTTGTTTATTATTATATATTATGTTAATGAATAATTAATAATGTATAGTTTGTTTGCAATTATTGCCAATATTATAACTATTTTTTAGTTATCTAAACATTATTAATTATCAAAATTCTATTCCTATTAATAGAATGTCATCAATTTGTTTATAGTTTTCTTTCCAAGTAGTAAGATCATCTTCAAAATATTTCTCAAATTGAGACATTGTGAAGTTTTTATTAACTTTAATAACATCTCTTATTCTACTACTTTTGTATTTTCGTCCTTTTTCTCCTCCTATTTGATCTGGTAATCCATCAGAGAAAAAGAATATTTTATCACCAGCATTATAGCTTATTTTGTAATTGATAAAATCTTTTTCTCTTCTTTTCTTATGTGGTATTCCACCTATTGCTTTTGAAGCTCCTTTGTATTGTTTTAAATCTGTTGCATCTTTCTCTAAGTAATACAATGGTCGGTGTGCTCCCGAATAATCTAAAATCTTTTCTTTATAGTTTATTTTACATAAAGCAATATCCATGCCATCTCTCGCTTCTGCATCTGGCGTGTCTTGTTTGAGTGTTTTTCTCACTCCTTGATGTAAAGCATTTAGAACTTGACCTGCATCTAAATCTTTTCTTGTTGAAACTATATTGTTTAATAAAAAGTATCCAATAAAAGATAACAAAGCCCCTGGAACTCCATGTCCAGTACAATCAACCGCTGCAATATACATAAATTCATCTACTTGCGTAAACCAAGGAATGTCGCCACTAACTATATCTCTTGGTTTGTAAAACACAAAACATTTTGGAATATGCTCTAAAATAAACTTTGTATCTGGTACTATCGCAGATTGAATTCTTTGAGCATAATTTATACTTTCAGTTATACTTTTGTTTTTTTGTTCAATTTCTAATTGTATTTGTTTCTGTTCTGTAATATCGTGAACAACAAATAATATTGTCTCTAATTCGTTTTCTTCATTAAATTCAGGAACTGCATTAAATTGTACTATTCTGTCGTCATCGTTTTCCATATTAGGGAAAATCGTCTCTGTTTCAAATTTATTATGCGTTTGCAAAATTTTACTTAAAGCATCTTTGAAAACAATTACTATATCGTGATGAATTTCAACTTGATCTAATGATTTTCTAATAATATGTCTTTTCCCAACTCCAGTAAATTTTTCAGCAATTGGATTTGCATAGAAAAATTGACCATTTGGGTTTAATCTAACTATCATATCTAAGGAGTTTTCAGATAGTGCCTCCATTTGACCACTCATTCGTTGTGCTTTTTCTGCAATTTTTCTTACAGTAATATCACGTGTGTTAAAAATTATTCCATTTATTGCTAAGTTATGCAAAAGATTTCGCCCTGTGGTTTCTAACCATAAAACTTCATCTGCATTTTTTTTATATTGATACTCAAGTGTTATAGGTCTGTTTGGATTTTCTACAAGGTCATAAAACGCTTTTTTCAATTTTTTATTAGCCGCTTCATCATATTTTTTAAATCCACTTTTACCTATCAATTCACTTGGGTTATAATCCAGAATATGTTTTATTGAAGGACTTTCATAAGTTACAATTCCATTTTCATCATAAATAGATATAACTTCAGATGCGTTCTCCAATAAAGAATATAATCTTTTTCTTGATCGTTCTACCTCGCTTATTTGCGAAGCAAGCTTTCTGTTTGTTTCTTCAATCTCTTTTTGTGTCGTCTTCATTTCCTCTGCATTCTTCCTTAATGTGTCTTCATTTTTTTGAAGCTTGTGCGTTAAGGAACGAGATTCGCTAAGTAAATTTTCTGTTCTTGTATTTACTCTAAGATTAAAAACAGTTTGTGCAATTATTCCACTTATTTCTGTTATAAGTTTTTGCGTTTGATTTGGAATTTCTTCTTGAAAAGATGCGAACTCCAAAACTCCTTGTAATTTATCGTCTCCCATTAGAGGTGCAAGCAAAATGGTTTTTGGTTTTGCATCTCCAATAATTCCAGAGGATATTGAAGTATATTCGTCTGGAATTTCTTTTCTATAAACTATTTTTTGTTCATAAGCTGCTTGTCCTACTAATCCTTGCCCTATTTTAAATTCTTGTTTTATGTACTTTTTTCTATTGTACGCATAAGTTGCAATATTTGTCAATATTTTCTTCTCTGCATCATATACATAAAACGCTCCTTGTACTGAATTTGTGTAGTTAACCAAACTAATTAATGTTTCGTAGGCTAATACTTCAAGGTTGTTGTATTGGCGAAGTATTCTTCCAATTTCTTCTTTACCTTTTGTAATCCAGTTTTGTTCTGCTTCTCTTTTATTTGTCTCTATAAGATTCTCACGCATTACAACAAGTGATTTTCCAAGAATATCCTCTTCTTCTACTTTTATACTTATAGAGTAATCACCCTCTCCAATTTTTTTTGCAAATACTGAATTCTCCTTAATAATTCTGTTTCCTTCTGCAATAGTTTTGTTTAATTGTGATTCTACTATTTGAGCTTTTTTATCAAATATAAAAAAAATTAAACCAAGCACAATTGGAGCAATATTCACAACAATTAATACAGGGTTGTCTCCATGCATTTCCCAAATATTTTTTGTTGTAAACTCAACTTCTTCCACAACCATGTGAATAATCCAAGCTAATATTGGAAAAAGCAGCCCAAAAGTAACACCAAACAGTGCATATTTTATTTTTGACCACAAATTTTTTTTTGTTATTATTTTTTTTTCTATTTTAGGCATTTAACCTTGTTTATCCACTTTTACTGATTAGCAAAAGTAGTATTATTTTTGTTTTTTAAAAATTTTTTTTTGTTTTAAGTAAATTTTTAAAAAATTTAACTATTTAATTATTTAATTTACAATGATTAAGTTAAAATATTTTTAACCATTCTTCGTATCTTTTTTCAACCAAACTATCAAATTGTTCTTTAATTTCGTTCTCTTTACTCTCATAATTACTCAGTTTTTCTTCCATTTCAATTTGTTGTTCAAATAATTCTTCCATGTTTAATCGCATACTCTCTTCTTGAAGAATTAAAGCCTCCTCAATTTCTTTTTGTTTAGTTATATCTATTGCAATATATAAAATCTTAAAAACTCTATTATTTTGGTTTCTTACAGGTGTGTATTGACTTAAAAGCCAGATATTGTGTCCTGTTTTTTTATTTTTCCGTTTCACTGTTAGTTGCTGTGCTTCACCCACTTTCACTTTATCCCACATTACTATAAACTCCTCAACTTCGTCTTTTGGAATAAAAGTTTTTATATCACTACCTTTTGTGGTTTCAAAATCGTAACCCATTATTTCTATGTGCTTTTCATTAGCCGATAGCAAACGCCCTCCTTTTGAATATTCTGCTTTCATTAGAGTTTGATCAACAGCTGTAATTATCGCATTCATCTCTCTTTCATTTGCCATTATTTTTTGTTGATTTGTTAGCAATTTTCTTTCATTCTCAAGCGATTCTTTTAAAATATTTTCATTTTTTAATTCTATGTCTTTTTGTTTTGTTATATCAACTGCTATATATAATATTTTAAAAACCCTATCATTTTCATTACGAACTGGTGTATATTGATTTAAAAGCCAGATATCTTGTTGGGTTTCTTGATTTCTTCGTTTTACTGTAAGTTGTTGGGCATCTCCATTTTTTACTTTATCCCACATTTTCATAAATTCAACTACCTCGTCTTCTGGAATAAAAGTAATAATATCACTTCCTCTTGTGGTTTTAAAATCATATCCCATTATTTCAATATGATTTGCATTTGCTGTTAATAAACGACCTCCAACCGAGTATTCCGCTTTCATTAATGTTTGGTCAACAGCAGAAATGATTGCATTCATTTCCCTCTCGTTCGCTTTCATTTTTTGTTGATTATTTAACAACATTTTTTCATTTTCAAGCGATTTACTTAGAAGTTCTTTATTATCAAGTTCTGCTTTTTTTTGTTCTGATATGTCGTTTGCAAGAAAAAGTATCTTTATTATATTATTTCTTTTATCTAAAATTGGGGTGTATTGTGCAAACAACCAAATGTCTTGTCCTTTTCTGTTTTTTCGTTTTAGAGTTACTTGTTGCATTTCTCCATTTATAACCTTCTCCCAAATTATATTAAATTCTTCTATTTCTTCTTTTGGTATAAATATTTGTATATTTTCTCCTCTTCTTTTTTCAAAATCATATCCTAAAATTTTAATGTGAAGTATATTTGCAGAAAGTAAGCTACCATCTGGCAAAAACTCTGCTTTCATTAAAGTTTGATCTATTGCACTAAGAATACCTTTCATTTCCAACTCGTCAAGTATCATTTTCCTGTGAGCTTTTACAAGAATTTTTTCTTTATTGCTGGCTAATTTTAATAATTTCTCATTTTTTTGTTCTGTTTCTTTTTGCTCTGTTATTTCGTTTGCCAGATAAAGTATTTTAATTATTTTATTCTCCTCACCCAAAATAGGTGTGTATTGATTTAAAAGCCAAATAGTTTTTCCTGCATTATTTTTTCTTTTAACAACAATTTGTTGCATTTCTCCTTGCGACACCTTTGTCCAAACCTCATTAAATTGTTTTACTTCTTCTTTTGGTATAAACGATTTTATATTTCGTCCTTTTGTTTGTTCAAAATCATAGCCTAAGGTGTTAATGTGCATATCATTTGCTGTGAGCAATAAACCTTCAGCAGAATATTCTGCTTTCATCAAGGTTTGGTCGATTGCTGTAATTATTCCTTGCATTTCAATTTCATTACCTCGCATTTTCTTTTGGCTTCTAAGCAAAGCCTCTTCTTTTTCTTTTGCCTGTTGTAATAAATTTACATTACGTAATTCAATTTCTTTTTGTTCAGAAATATCTATCGCAAGATACAATATCTTGAAAATTTTTCCTCTATCGTCTTTTACTGGTGTATATTGATTTAACAACCACAACTCTTTATTGGTAGATTGGCTCTTTCTTTTTACTGTAATTTGTTGCATTTTTCCATCTAAAACTAAACTCCAAATTCTGTTAAATTCAAGTTCTTCGTCTTTCGGAATAAATGATTTTATATTTTTACCTTTTGTTTGTTCAAAATCATATCCCATTGTAGTGATATGTTTTTCGTTAGCTGAAGATAAATTTCCTTCTACGGTATATTCTGCTTTCATAAGAGTTTGGTCGATGGCAATCATTATACCTTGCATTTCTAACTCATTGCGCTTAGCGGCAGTATGCGCTCGCATCAATTCGTCTGCTTTATTTACCGACTCTCCAAGTAGTTTACTGTTTCTTTCTTCAATTTCTTTTTGTTCAGTAATATCAATTGCAAGATATAGAATACGCAATAAATTATTGTGCATTCCCATAATCGGTGCAAATTGAGATAACAACCAAACATTTTTTCCACTTTCCGTTTCAAATTTGTAAGTTGCTCTATGTGTTTGTCCTTCTACTAGTTCATTAATTATTTTTTTGTGTTCATCTCTATGGCTTCTTGGTAGAATATCTACCAGCTCTTTCTCTGTTACTTCTTCGTGTAAATAACTAAAAGTTCGTAGATAGCGTTGATTTGCTGATATTATTCTCCCATCTGTATCTAATTCTAATTTTAACAAAGTTTGGTCAACTGCTGAAAGAATACTTGTCATTTCAACTGCTCGTCGTTCTGACTCTTCTTGTGCAAATTGAACCTGTTGCATTGTTTTTCTTAGTTCATTTTCACGATTAGCAAGTTCTTTTGAGTTTTTTTCCGATTCGTTTAGTAATTCAACTGTTCTTGCATTAATTTTTACCGTTTCCAAAGTAGAAGCAATTGTTTCTGCAAGTTCTTCCATAAACTCCATTTCAAATTCTTCAATTTGTCTGAAAGAGGCAATTTCAATAACACCAAGTGTACCTCGTTCTGTTTTTAAAGGTACTATAAACAAGCTTTTAGGAGAAGCATCTCCCAAACCTGATTCTATTTCAATATAACCTTCTGGTATATCTTTCAAATAAATTGATGTTCTATCTAAAGCGGCAGCTCCAACAAGTCCATCTCCAAGTGATACTTTTTTTGATAAATATTTTTTTCTATCATAAGCAAAAGAAGAAAGTAAATACAAATGAACATCTGAAGGATTATTTTCATCATAAATAAAAAGTCCACCAACTTTTGCATCTACATATACTACCATGTTTTTAATAATATTATCTGCCAAAGTTTGTATGTTATCTGATGATTGTCTCATAATTTCTCCAAACTTGGCAATACCATCACGAGCCCAACTTTTACGTGTGTCTTCTATTTTTCTCTGTAATTGTTCGTTTCTTGTTTTTATTAAATTTTGTTTTAATTTTAATAATGATTGTCCTATAAAATCATTTTCACCGTATTGTTTAAAATCAAATTCATAATTATCTTGTTCTATATATGTTGTAAATTTTTCAATTCTTTTAATATTTTCGGAAATCTGATTTAATGGTTTCCCTAATTGACCTAATTCTGATTTGGAAATGTCCATTTCTGTTTTAGGAATATCTCCACTACTTAGTTTTGTTAATCTGTTTTTTATTTGTGAATAAGTAGCATTTATATCAAAAAAACTAATAATTGAAATAGCAATTAATACAAAAATTGCTATTATAGTTAAAAGTGTTGTAACTAAAATATTTTTATTTAAGCTTTTTGTTAAATTTTTATATCGTTCTGTAAATTCATATTGATTTTGCTTTTTTATTTCTGTTATAGTTTCTTGAAGTTGCTCATAAACAGCAACTTCCTTATTTACTAACACATGAGTAACTGCCTGACTATCATTGCTTTTTAAATAATTAAAAACTTCTTGAACAACATTCTGATAATCTTGAAATTCAGTTCTAAAATTTTCAAAATATATTGCTTGATTTATAGCCAAAATATTTTCTTGGTACTTATCAAGGTATTCGTTTATTTCGTCAACTTTATGAAGATTTGCACTTTGTAATTCAACAATACTTGTTTGTTTTTCAATAAGTATATGATTATTAAGGGCTAAGACGTTTATCTGATTTGAAATTTTATCCATTAAAACAATATTATCTATATATTGATTTCTCATATAAACAATTTCATTTTTAACAATAAACGTGCTTCTTATTGTGAAAAACAATAATGAAACAACAAATATGATTAAAACGCCGATAAAGACTATTAATCTATTTTTTATTTTTATATTTTTTATTTTATTAAAAAAAGACATAAATTCAAGAGTGATAAGTTGAAAATTTCAACCTGTGCATTCAAAATTAAAAGTTCTAAATTTTTATTTTTAAGTAAAAAAGCTACATTCGTTAACACCAACCTATTTGTTTATTTTCCCTCTTATAAAATTTAAAAAGAATAAAAATAGCGTAACTTGGAGTTACTAATTATATCATTTTCACTAAGTAATTGTTCAAAATATTTCTAATAGTCTCAACGGCTACATCTAAGTTATCATTAACAATCACTTTATCAAATTTTGTAGAATATTCAAGTTCGGTAGTTGCTTTTGATAATCTTTTATTTAAAGTCGCATCGGTTTCAGTGTTTCTTGCTATCAGTCTTTTTTTTAATTCCGAGATTGATGGAGGTTGAATAAATATAGCAAGTGCTTCTTTTTCGTATTGTTTTTTTATATTTAATCCTCCAACTACATCAACATCAAAAACAACATTCTTTCCTTTTTTCCATATCCTTTCAATTTCGGTAATAAATGTTCCATAATATTGATTTTTATAAACTTCTTCCCATTCCACAAATTCGTTGTTATCAATTTTTTGTTTAAATTCTTCTATTGATAAAAAATAGTAATCTTTGCCGTGTTCTTCATTTTCTCGTTTAGAACGACTACATGCTGAAACAGAAAATTCTAATTGAAATTTTTCTTCTTTTATTATTTCTCTAACGATTGTCGTTTTTCCTGCACCAGAAGGAGCTGAAAAAATTATCATTTTATTATTATTCATTACATACAAAATTTAATCCGTAAATATTTATATAAGGAATGATAGAATTATTCAATGGTTCAATGATACAATTATGTAATTAAAAACCAATAGATTAAAAACACACAGACATCTAAAAACTTTTGTATTGATACTTAAATTAGTATTTATTTTTATGTGAAATAAAGGCGTTTTTATTTTTTAAATACCGCAGTTTACTTATTGTAAATGAGGATTTTAAAATAATCAAAATAAGGCAGTAATTTGCATTTATGAAAAATGCCGAAATAAAATTACAACTTAAATCCGATTACAAGAATATCATCTGTTTGTTCTTGCCCATCGTTCCATATTTCTATTTCTCTATCCAATATTTCTTTTTGTTCGTTCATTGGTATTTTATGATTATCTACAATTATTTTTCGCATTTTTTTAATCATAAATTTACGTTGTTGTGGACCACCAAACTGGTCTTGGTAACCATCAGAAAAAATATAAAAATACATTGGAGACTCTATTTTTATTATGTGTGTATGGAATCCGTCATTTTTTTGTTCTTTCTTTTTCTTGCTTTTTTTAAACAGATTTGCTATTTGATGTCCTCCAATGGCTTGTTTATCTCCTTTTACTTTAAATATTTCATCGTTATGAATGTACAGTAATGGATTTTTGGCTCCAGCAAACTCAATTATTCCTGCTTCTTTATCAACAACACAAAGTGCCATGTCCATACCATCTTGATTATCTGTTGTGTCTTGTTTTAGAGCAGCTCTAATATATTTGTTTTGAAGATCAAGAATTTTACCTGCGTTAGTTACACCTTTATTTACTATAGTTGTTAAAATTTCTGCTCCAATCATACTCATAAAAGCTCCAGGAACTCCATGTCCTGTACAATCTACTGCTGTTATAATCACACGATTATCTCGGTGTGCAAACCAATAAAAGTCTCCACTTACAATATCTCTCGGTTTAAACAAAATAAAATTTTCGCCCAAGTGAGCATCTATTTCTGGTTTAAGTGGGAGCATTGCTCTTTGAATTCTTTCTGCATATTCAATACTCGATGTTATATCATGATTCTTTTTCTGAATTATTATATTTTGATTCTCTAATTCTTCTTTCTTCTGTTCAATCTCTAAGGTTCTTACTTTTACAAGATATTCTAATTGTTCTTTTTGTTTACGCAATCGTCTTGTATAAAAATACACCACAAGCCAAACAAAAAACAATAATATGAGTACATACACAATGTATGCTAAAATGGAACGATACCACGGCGGTACTATATAAAACTCATAAGTTGCTACAGTGCTTTTTATTCCATAAACATTTCTTGCTTCAACCGAAAAAACATATTGTCCCGAACTAAGATTTGAATACTCCTTATAATTTTCTTTAGTCCAAGAAGACCAACCGTCATCGTTTCCTTCTAAATAAAATCTAAAATCAAGATTTTCAGCATCTTCAAAAAAGGCTGCTGAAAATGTTATTCTTATGTTGTTATCTCTAAAAGGAAGTTTGTATAACTGTTTTTCTAATTGTATATTTCCCACTTTATTACTTTCTGAAAGAAAAACACCTCCAAAAATGGTAGAATCTTTGGATATTAATTTTACATTTCTGATAAATGAAGGATATGTTTTATTGTATTCACTGTTAATACGAGAATCGTAATGAACAAAACCATCTGTTGCACCTATTATATAGGTGTGTTTGTCTATTTGATCAAATGAAAATATTTTATTTTTATATTTCAAAAAAGGCTTTTTCAATAATGTAAAACTATCATTTTGTTTTAGCAAAACTCCAAGCTCCCAACTCGTTTTATCGTTGTGAATTGTTCTTTTTTGTCTAAACCAAATATTTCCTTCAGAGTCTTGTTTTAACATTACAATTGGTTCAATTTCGCCAATAATATTATTTAATATTTCGTCTGGCAAAAATTTATCTTCTTCTTTATTATAATTGTAAATTCCTTTTTTTGTTCCAAAAACTATTTTATCTCCTAATTTGAATACATAATTTCCTGATTGACTTGGAAGACCATGTAGTCCATTTATGGTATCGTATAAAACGTGTGACTTTGCTACTTCATAAAATTCGTTTAAATAAACTTTAAAAATTCCTTTTGAAGCATCTGACATCCATATAAAACCCTCATTGTCTTCTTCTATATAGCGTGAATATCTTTCAAAGTTTTTTATGTTATCCACAAAGTTCCAATTATCTTCTTTTTTTTCAAAAAGAAATAATTCAATAGCTGCACCAATCATTATATCCGTATTTTTTTTAAGATGTCTAAAAGTTCTTAATCCTCTACTTTTCAAAATATAATTTGCCTTATTGCTATCTACTTCAAAAATACCTGCGGCACCAACGCATACAAGTTTATCGCCTACCTTATCAATATGATAGGCTTTTACATTACCACTTTCGTTAATAATATTTTGGAATTTTTCTTCTTCTTGTAGTTTATTTTCTTTTTTCCAGTTCTTGAAATATATTCCTGTTGCTGTTCCAACATAAAGTGTGTTGTTGAATAATTTTGAAGTTAATGTTTTTGACTCATTTTCAAAACCATAATTTGTATCAAACTTAGTGAATGGAGTAAATAAATTTACACTTGCAATACCATTAGACAAGCACAACCATAGATTATTCTGGTTATCCAAAAAGAAATTTCTAACCTGATCGTTTTGGAGTCCATGGTCGGAAGAAATTCGTTGAACAACATTGAGTTTATTGTCTGTTATTAATAATTCACCACCATCTAATGCCAGAACATAATATTCATCACTTATATTTGCTGCTCTATAAATATTTGTAGATATAATTTCATCAATGTTTGTTTTTAAAGGCGTGAAATCCTTACCATCATAAACAAAAATTCCATTGAACCAGGTTACTATTAATATATTATCACCATAAGATAACATACCTCGCACCATGTCGTTCGCAAAAATTTCCGAATTTTCTACAAATTCTAATGTTCCATTAACTAAATGATGTAATCCTTTGTTTTTGGTATGAACATAATAATTGTTGTTTATGTAGAATGCTCTTAGAAATAAACCTTCATCGTGTGCGTATTCAACTGGTATAACGTTTATTGTATCATTTTTATAAATAAATATCTCATCATAAGTTTGAAAGCAAACACTATTATCTTTGGTAATAAATATATCCCATATTTTTTGAAATTCTGTCTCTTCTTTTGGTATTTTATTTTTTAAAGAGACAAAGGCAAGTGTTCCAAATTCATTAGGTTGGAGAAATCCTAATTCTCCTTTACCGCCAACATAAATTACTCCATTCTTATCCATTTCAAATGAAACAACAACACTTGGTACTTTTATTTTGTTCCAAGTTTTGCCATCAAATTGTAAAATTGCTTCATCTGTATTTGCAAAATACATTATTCCACGCTGATCTTGAATAGCGGCCCAGTTTTGTTGAGCTGCATTGTAATCACTTGCAGAGTAGTTTTTTATAAATGGAATAATACCAACATCTTTTATTTGTGCATCAAGAGAATTAATGCCAATAATAAAAAGAATTATGAATATATATAGTTTTTTCATTTGAAATTTACATTTATAAGTAATTAATAACTAATAATTAAAAGAAAATCTACATACTATTGGTAAAACAATAAATAACATTTGTTTAAATTGGTCAATTACTAATTTTAATTTGCCTCATTATTAATTATTAATTAAATAGTCTTTCAAAATTCAGACCAAAATTTAAAACCACTAAATTAAAATAAATACTTTAAAATAAAAATAAAATAGTGAATTTAGATAAATAAAAAATAATAACTTATCTAATTTTTGTTTTCCACAAAGTTTTTATTTTTTCAAAAATTCATTAAATATCTTGATATTCTTACATTTGTTGAATTATTAAGTAATTAAAATTATGTAAATATAGCCAATAATTATTTAATTTAGGTTTATCTTATTTTAAATTAATTTTTTCTAAAGTATTTTTCCTATTAAAAGTTAATGCTTTTTGTATATTTTTATATGTGAAAATCAATAAGTTTTTTTGATCTTTATACAAGTCTGTCATTAATGTGTTTGTGATTTCAATATTTTTAAGTTTTGTTTTATAGTCAATTTCGTAATAAAGCCAAATTGTAATATCTTCAATTTTTCTTTTGTTAAAAACAATTTTTTTAGAATTAACATCTTTTTCGTTTAACTTGATTAAAAAATTTTCATAAATATATTTGTTTATGTATTTATTACTGTTTTTATGCTCGTTTTTTTTCCCAATATTTAATTCTATTCCATATTTTTCAGAAACAATTTTATCAAAATCATCTAAAAATAATCTGAAAGAAATATTGATTTTTTTTTTATCCAATGAGTAGTCAATATTTGTTACTGAAATGTGTATTGGATGCGAAAGTGATAAAATACCACTTAATAATAAAATAAAAATAATGTTTTTCATTTTGCAAATTTACAAAAAAAAATGTAATTTTGAAGTTTAATATTAAATAAATTATTATGGATATTTTTTATATGTATTTTAAACTTGGGTTTCAGCATATTATTGATATAAATGCTTACGACCACATTCTTTTTGTTGCTATACTTTGTGCTGTTTATGGGGTTAATGAGTGGAAACAAGTTTTAATTCTTGTAAGTGCTTTTACAATAGGACATACAACAACATTGGCTCTTGCGTCTTTCAACATTATTTCTATCTCCGCAAAATTGGTTGAAATTCTAATTCCTGTTACAATATTAATAACGGCGATAGGAAATTTATTGAAAAAAGAAAATCGGTTTTCAAAAAAACTTCATATTTATAAATATATTTTAACTATGTTTTTTGGATTAATTCATGGTTTGGGCTTTTCAAGTTATTTGCGAGCTTTGCTTGGTTCGGAAAGTAATATTGTAAAACCGCTTCTTGCTTTTAATTTGGGGTTAGAGTTGGGGCAAATTATTATTGTTGTCGTATTTTTATTTCTTGCTTTTGTTTTTATAAATTTATTAAAAACGAGAAAAAGAGAATGGAATCTTGTTGTTTCTGGTGCAGGAATAGGGATATCTTTAATGTTTATAATAGGTTGAATATTTGATAATTATCATTATACAAAACTATTACTTAGATTTTGATAATTATAAAAAAAGCCCCAATAGAAAGTCAAATTAAAACTACAATAACTTAGTTTTAATTTGTCAATTATTTATTTTAATATGCCGAACTCAAAAATCAAGATTTTTGAGTTTTTTTAATTCGATTTTTTTACAAATTTTGTAAGAATTACAATTTGTTGTCCACTAATTCTACCCTCAATTTGTTCTGCATTATCTGTTACAAGCGAAATCCCTTTCACGGTAGTTCCTCGTTTTGCTGTAAAATTAGCACCTTTTACGTTCAAGTCTTTAATAAGCACCACAGAATCACCAGAGTTAAGAACTGTTCCGTTACTATCAAAGTGTTTTACATATTCTTCGTTTAAGCGTTCGTCGCCATCTGCTATTGCCCATGCCAACGTGTTCTCGTCTAAATAAAAAATATCTAATAGATCTTGTGTCCAACCTTCTGTATGTAATCGTTTTAGCATTCGCCAAGCCATTACTTGCACCGCAGGAACTTGACTCCACATGCTATCGTTTAAGCATCGCCAATGATTGGTATCAACTTTTTCTGGATTTTCAATTTGTTCAAAACAAGTTTCACAAATAAGCAAACTTTCATTGTCATTATTATTTTTAGTGGGTAACACTTTGTATATTTTTAATTCTTTTGTAGTCCCACATAATTCACATTTTGAACCACTTCTTTTGTGTAATTTAGTTTCCATATTTAGGTTTTATTTAGTGAAAAATATTTTGCAAATATAATACATTTTTTATATATAATGTATATAAAATTGTTTTTTAAAATATAATGTTTTTGTAAATAAAATGCTTGTTTCCAGAAGTGAGTTTAAACTGTAAATAATTTGATTTTCTTGATTATGCTATTTATGAGTGTGTTCTGGAATTAAATAATTCCATTTTCAAAATAATAAATTATTATTTTTAGTGTATTTTGGTGTAGAATAATATTTTTTCTTTTATAAAACCATTCTTCAGTTGATTTTCTAACATTATTTTTATCTTGAAATTTTCTACTCATCGCATTCCAATCTGCAAGCATTTCTTTTATATATTTCAAAGGCATTTCGTATGCAATTATTTTGTTATTGCTCACTTGTAACCAATGTTGATGATGCAACCATGCCAAGTCAAAATCAGATTTTATTTTGTCAGTATTTTCCTCAAAAAATTTACGTTGATATTGTTTTAATTCAAACCTACTAAATTTTGATAAATCGTGTAATAACAACTGCCAAATTCCAACTTTTAGTTTTCTGCCCTCTATAAACACATTTTTTTTGTGTTCTACAATGTATTTAATATTTTTTATAAACGAATTTGACATATTAAAAAGAAATAATTGAATTTTATGGTGCAAATCATCCATTAAGGAATGATACAATTATTCAATGGTTCAATTATACAATTATAAACCAACTAAAGTTTTTGTGTTCATATTTACCTGATTATTAGATAGTTGTAGTTTTTCAGTAACACCATAACACCCAGATAATCAACATATTAAGTTTCTATAAAAAACACTTAATTAGCATACTGTAAGCATTTTACAAGTAGTATTACAAAAAGTTTGTTTTATGCAATTTATAAAAAAAAGTATAAAAAATAGCA
>JAOZTW010000475.1 GCA_029938985.1 Bacteroidales bacterium
TCATTTACAAAGGTAAACTTTAATTCTAATATTTCAAAAAAGCCTTGAACTTAACACTCGTGAAAAACGCCAAAATGTTATACTACCAAGAAAAGGGAACTAACTATTAATGCAAAAGAATTGTTTGAAAAAGAAGGGAGGAACTAAAATAAATATTCAGATTGAGTTTTTATGGCGTTTTTCACGAGTATCAATTTCTTGGTTACTTTTCGAATATTAAAATGCTCATTTACAAAGATAAACTTTAATTCTAGTATTTCAAAAAAGCCTTGAACTTGACACTCGTGAAAAACGCCGTTTTTATTTATGGACACCCCTAAAAAAAACAAAACTCAGTGTTATACAAAATTATTAAAACACACATTTTCAGGAGAGAACTTAAACAGGACAACCCCAATGTTATACTTCAGATTTACTGACTGTTGCAAAACACACAAAAATGGAGTTACCATTTAATATTAATTATTATCTATATTTATTTCAGTTTACAGTCAAATATTGTGATAAAATAAGGAAATTAGGTTTAAGTAAAGTCATTACAATATTTGACTATAAACTATCTGTTTTTAATATGTATTACCTTTTGGAACGCTGATACTTTGTAACGCAGATAAAAACGGATTTTTAAAATCTGTTTTTCGGTTTACAGTCAAATATTATTATAAATGATTGTATTTTATTTAAAATAAGGAAATTAGGTTTAAATAAAGACATCACAATATTTGACTGTAAACCCATTTATTTTTTAGTTTTTTTCTCTGTCATTGTAAAAAACTACGAATTATTCATATTAGCGTATTTGTAAGGAATGATACAATTATACAATGGTTCAATGATACAATTATGTGATTATAAACCAATAGATTAAAGAAATACAAATGTGTAAAAACTTTTGTATGGGTACTTAATAATATATTAAAACAATTTAAACTGTTGCTTTTTAAATAATGTAATTTCCTAAATGAGAGTTTAGATAATATTATTTCTAACTTAGATAGCAAAAAAAAATCCAGAAATACTCCCTAAATTAGTAGAAATGTTTTCTAAATTTACAGAAATCATCCCTTGTGTTAATTCATTGAAATACTCTACTTTGTTAGACTAAAAACTGTTTTGATTTAGAAAAACGTTCCTGTTTCTAACATTGTCTTAGATGTTTTTTAAAAAAAATAAAAATATTTTGTACTTTATGTAATATTTTCACTACTTTTGTACGTGTAAGTTTGGAATTATATTTCGGGCATATACATACCAACACAGTAAATTATTGACAACATCAATTAAAAAATTAATAACATTGATATTAATAAACTAATATAATTAATAATGAAGAACCCATTTATTTACAATAGTCCAGTTTTGAGAGAATACTTTTGTAACAGAGAACTAATTCTTGAAACATTGATAAATGAAGTATTACTTGGAACATCACAGGGCGATGTTTGGTTAACGGGAGAACGAAAAGTTGGAAAAACTTCACTTTTAAAACACATTTATCAAAATTATCAAACCCTTATTCCAAACTATGTTGATATATTTCAAGCAAATAAATCATTAAAACCAATTTTTGCATTTACTAATGTTCAATACTGTTGTTCTGAAAGTGAATTTTATAATGAATTATGGCAAAGCGTTAAAAATGAGCTTGACATAAAGCTTGATAAGCAAAATATGTCTGAAACGAATTTCATAAATGCAATAAAAAATGCTTTTGAAACTGATTATTATTTTGTTTTTCTAATTGACGAATTTGATGCTTTTATTGAAAATTTGGCTATTGATAATCCAATAAATGTGAGAAAATTTATTAACAAACTTAATACTTTCCTTTCCAGTTTTCCTACTTACAATCATAAAGTTTTTGACTGTATTTTTACTTCTAATCAGGATATTATAGAGTTAAATACAAAATATGATTTGCAAATAACAGCTTCTGGTCTTGATGTTAAAAATTATGTTTTAGAATGGTTTGATAAACGTGAAATAATTCATATTACAAAAAAATATTTACAAAAAAGCGATTTTGTTTTTACCGACAAAGAAATTGATATTTTATACAAATACACAGAAGGTTATCCGTATTTTGTACAAAGAATTTTATATTTAATGTTTGAATACAAAAATAAAACAAATATTAAAGAAATTGATGAGTTGATTATTCGCAAATTTGCACAAGTAGAGTTCGAGGAAACTATAAAATTTTGGGCTGGACAAAATATGACAAAAAGAACTAGTGATAAATTAAATAAAATTCTCAAAAATGTCAATTCAGAAAGCAACAAAAATATTGCTTCTGAAAAAGTTTCTTTACCATTTAATTCGCAAATAACAGTCACCGATTTAAAAAAAGAAGATAATCAATTTGATATTGAAATAAAAAATTTATTTACGAATGCAAAATTTCATTTTAATGAAAAAGAATATGCAAAAGCTGAAAAATTTTATCAAGAAATTACTAATTATAGACCTGAGAACTACGAAGCTTTGTTTTTCCTTGCGAGAAGTAAATATTTATTAGAAGACAAGGCGACAGAAAATTTTAATAATATTTTTAATTTATATGACAAAGTAAACAAACTTAATCCCACTTATAGGAAAAAAGAAATTTTAAATTTTTCTTATGAATATTTTGATTTTTTAAAAAATAAAAACCTACTTAGAAAAGATATTATTTCATTAATTAAAAATATTGAAACTGATGACAAAAAGTTAAATAGTATTATTAGTATTGATATAATTTTACAATTAGAAACAGAATTAGAAATAAAATTAAAAAAAGTTATACCTTCTAATATATCAAAAAATATACAGACTAAAACAGCAAATTATTCATTAGATGAAAATAATAATATTACAAAATTATCTATTGTAGCCTATAAATTGGAAAAAATCCCCGAAAAACTTGCTCTTCTTATACATTTAAAAATATTAGACTTGTCAAATAATCAAATTACGGATATTTCGGAAATAAAAGAATTTAAGAATTTAACTAAACTTAATTTAAGAAAAAATCCTATAGAAAAACTTGAAAAATGGATTTGTGATTTTCCAGAAATGAATATTCAATGGAAAAATAATTTTATAAATAATAATTTTATAACATTTTATGACAATAATTTTGATAAATATCTTATAAAAAAAATAAAAGAAGGAAAAAAAGAACTAAAAGAAGAGCTTTTGAAAAGAGAGAATATGTCAATTAATGAAATAAAATTTAATAATGAAATATTAGAAATTAGACAATTTATAATAGATGGTGATAATAAATTAAGCAATAATAATTATGATACGGTTAAAGCTAATTATGAAAAAGCATCTAAATTAACTTCAAATTTATCATCGAGTCAAAATCTTGAAATAAAAAATAAACTTCAAAAAGAAATAAAAAACAAATTAGAAATTTTTGAAACAAAATTAGCAAATAATAAAATATTAGAAATTAAACAATTTATAACAGCTGGCGATATTAAATTAAGCAATAAAAATTATGATACCGTTAAAGCTAATTATGAACAAGCATATAAATTAGCTTCAAATTTATCATTGAGTCAAAATCTTAAAATAAAAAATAAACTTCAAAAAGATATAAAAAATAAATTAGAAATTTTTGAAACAAAACAAACAAATAATAAAAGAAATAAAAAAATCATAATATTTTCAACAATTATAATTTTGATATTTACAATAGGATTATTTAGTAAATATGAATATAATAAGCATATAGACGAAATGAATGAGAAGGAGTATGTTGCAAAAATTGAGAACGAAATGGATTCTTTATTATTAATAAATGAATTTAAAAAAATAGACTCATTGTTAAATTCGGTTTCTAATAAAATTAATCAAACACAAAAAAAGGCACTTATTAATATTTACGATAGTCAAAAGCAACTCCATTATGCTAAAATGGATAAGAAATATTCACAAATTACAAAATCTGTTTTTTATAATAAGGAAACGATAAATAAAGTAATAAATTTGTTAAACTCAACAATAGAAACAGAAAAAAGTCCTTATTTAAACAAAAAAATTGGCTTTTATAAAGATTCATTAGAAAGAATTGCAAAATCAATGAAAATAATTACTACGACTATTAAAAATGTAAAAATAAGAGATACGACAAACACAGACTCAAAATACTTTACATTAATAAAAGATGATCGTACAAAATGTATGCTTTTAGACTCAATAGATGCAGATAGGTTAAAAATATCAAAAAACGATAAACCTAAATATGTATATGGTAATAAATGGTACAAAATTAAGTTTGAAGATAAAGAAGGTTGGATTTTTGGTTACAATACAAATCTATCAGTTGATAGTACTACAATAATAAAAGAAGTTTTATATGGGTGTTATTTACGTGCAGATAAAAATAAAAATTTAACGAATTTATATACTTATTATCAAGGAGACGAAATAGAAATTTTATATGAAGAAGAAAAATGGTATAGAGTAAAAAGAGGAAATACAGAAGGTTGGATTTGGGATGAAAATATAAAAAAATAACGGTTAACAGTCAAATATTGTGATAAAATTACATTATAGATTAAAAAATGGCATTTTTCATTTATCTGTTGACA
>JAOZTW010000476.1 GCA_029938985.1 Bacteroidales bacterium
AACTAAACGTAATAAACACAGACAATTTTAAAGTTAGAATAACAAAAGATAGAGGTTTCTTTTCTCTTATTCAAAAAAACGAAGTGCAGTCGGCAAAAAAACAAATGGAAAAATCTAAAACAGACCAAATAAAACAAATTCTCGGCGGTATTTCAGATGAGCAATTAACTGCAATAACAGATTATTTTACAGATAAAAATATTCAAGGCACAATAGACCATCATAACGAAATAATTAAGAATACTAAATTAGATTTTAGCGACTTAGATTTTCCAAAAGATAACCGTTCGCCAGCAGAAGTATTTCAAAATTATTTTGCTAATCTTAGACTCACGAAAAACAAAGAGCCTTGGACCAAAAAAACAGATAACAAAAAAGAATTAGTAGAACAAATAAAAATCAAAGCCAAAGAATTTTTCAATTTGTTAGCAACAGCAGAAAAGCAAGGTCTATCTATTGATACAGGAAGTGGAACTTATGGAGGCTGGCGAAGTGATTTATCTTTTAGCATAGAAAAAATGAAAGTTTTAACCAAAATTCATATTCCCACAAATCCAGAATTTAATGCTCCGATAATCCCATTCCATAATCTAAGAAAAATTCACGTAGCACATTTAGAACATGGTTAAACTGTACTATTGAACTTTACACAAAAGGGTTAGTAAAGTCGCTATATTGGTAAAGCAATTTGGTAACAGAAACATCTGAACTCGGAGTGGCTCAAATAATAAAACAAATAATCAACAAATAGAAACTAATATAGTGCTGGAATACTACAATAAAATACTAACAGTAAATTATAAAGACCTTGTTCCAAAGTTCTATAAAACAGAAGGCTACTTGCGTAAAAAAATTAGTTTAGATAAAAAAAAAGGTTCTGGATTAAGTAAAGCAAGGGAAGGCAAGGGGAAGAACAGCCATGCACTAATAGTGTTTGATAGCTTACCCGACTACATAAAAGAGCAGTTCCACGACCCGAGAAAAAACGCACATATTTTGGAGCAGTTTTATGTAACCGATGGCAAGGCAATAACATTTTTTACCGAGTACAAATTTACAGACGGCACATATATAGACGGCGATATTCAAGAGAAATACATAACCAACGCCAGTGTTTTGAGAGCAGTTTCGCTCCTAAAAAAAGAAAGAGAATACGAACGAAGCTCAAAAGGATATTCCACTCGCGGAATTTTTGTGAGTTTAACCGCCGATGCAATGTCGTTTAACTCGCATTTAAACAAAGAGTATGGCGTAAAACACAACTTGCCGTCCAGTACGCATTGGTTTAAAGATATTTACGATAAATTTGAAAAGCAAAGTTACCCAGCGTTAATAAGTAAATATCATCGTAATAAATCTGCTCAAAAAGCAACAGACATAACAATTCGCCTGTTGAACAATATGTTTGCAGGAGCCGAAGGTAAACCATCGGCAACAGAAGTGGCAAGGCAATACGAAGGCTTTTTGAATGGACATGTAGAAGTAGTTAGTAAAAAAACAGGGGAGGTTTTTCTACCTTCGGAATATCCAAAGTTATCAAAAAACACAATAACAAATTATTTAAAGCAGTGGCGAAACAGAATAGGAACTCATGCCAAGCGAAGTGGCAACAGACAAGTACTTTTGCAAAATTTCAGTGTGTACCATTCTTTAGACAAACCGAAATTTGCAGGTGAAATAATATCAATAGACGACAGGCAACCGCCGTTCAAATATTCGGGTAACAAGCGTGTATGGTTTTATATGGGTATAGACCTCGGCTCGGAAGCGTGGACAACTTGGGTTTACGATGTTTCAAAAGAGGGTTTAATTCTTAAATTCTATCGCCAGATGGTAAGGAATTATCATGAGTGGGGATTTAATTTACCAAACGAATTAGAAGCGGAGAGTTCGTTAAATAGTTCTTTTAAAAATACTTTTTTGCAAGCAGGCAGAATGTTTCAAGTAGTTAGAATAGAAGCAAATAAGGCACGTGCCAAAAAGGTAGAGAGGTATTTTGGAATGCTAAGATACCAAAAAGAAAAACAAAGAGAAGGTTGGATTGCCAGACCAAAAGCAATTTCAGAAAAAAACCAATCAAAAACAGACCTCGCAAAAGTTCCACTTGTGCCTTACAACACAATTGTAGAAAATTCATATAAAGACATTGAAGAGTGGAACAACACTGAACATGCCGATTATGAAGGAAAAACTCGCTGGGATATATTTTGCGAAAAACAGCATTCAAAATTAAAACCAACTAATTATAAAGCAATATTACCGTATCTGGGCTACAAAACACAAACAAGTTGCAAGGTTGGAATAGTAAAACTTCAAGGAATGGAACGCTTACTGGGAGATGATGGCGAAATATATTTTGGCGAAAGGCTAATAAGACTTATGGAATTAGTAGAGGGAAGGCAATTAGATATTTATTGGCTCGATGCAAACGATGGAACGGTAATAAAAGCACTTGTTTATTTGCGAGGCGAGACACAATTAATTTGCGAACTATTGCCAAAGCCAACTTATTCACGGTCGAAAATTGGCAGAACTCCAGAAAACAATGCTAACAGAGAGTTAATGAGCAAATACGCAAACACAATAGACGGCTTTATGAAAAAACGCAAAAACGAAATAGAAAATTTATTGATAAAAGATGAGATACCAGTAACATTAAACGACAATTTCAAAATTAAAATGCCAGATTTCTCAGGAACAGATGCAATCGATAAGGTTGCACAAGAAATAGCCTCGCAAGGCTTTAAAGAAGAAGACGAATATCAAGAAGAACAAGAACCTCAAGAAAAAGAACTTGCAACAGCCGATGTTTACGACGACGAATTTACTCGCTTTTAACCAAAAACCAAAAACCAATAACCAAAAACTAAGAACCAAATGTTAGATATCACAAAAGAATTTAAAGACAAAGTAATTAAGGCTTTACTTTTACAAAGAAAAAACTTTGACGGCACTGATGAAAAGTTCGCCAAGCAGTGGGGTATAAATAAAGCGGCTTTCAATCGTCTAAAAAAAGGACAAAGAGACAAAGTTATTGCCGATAACAAATATCTTAATATTGGCAGAAGATTAAATGTTACACTTAACGAAACAAAGTGGAACATGGCAAAAACCAAAATCTTTACAAGAATAAAAGATGATATAGTGTTTTGCCAAAACAATAGCAAGGCCAGAATTCTTGTTGGCGATGTAGGACTCGGCAAAAGTTATGCAGCCAAATATTTGAGTTTAAAACTAAAGAACTGTTTTTATATAGATTGCAAACAAGCAAAATCTAAGCAAAAATTCATTCGCTTGTTATGTAAAACCGTAGGCGTTGATGACACTGGCAAATACGAGGACGTAAAAGAAAATCTAAAATATTACTTAAATCTGCTACCCAAACCAATTGTAATTACAGATGATTCGGGTTTTTTAAAAACTCCAGCATTCGAAGAACTTTTGGAACTGTGGGATGCTACAGAAAATATTTGTGGTTGGTATCAAATAGGCGATGACTCGCTGAGGCAAAAAATAGATAGAGGTATTGCTGCAAAGAAATTAGGATATAACGCTATGTTTAGTCGGTATAGCAAAAGATACTCAGGACTATCACCAACGGATAGATTGGAGAAACGAGCTTACTACGAAGCCGCAATGCAAGCGATATTGGACGTTAATTATGTAGACAAGAAACAACATAAAGAAATAATAAGACAGTGCCTTGTTACCGATGTAAGTAACGGACTTGGCGACCTCCGACGGTTAAACAGCCTGATATTAATAAAACGAAAAAACACAAACAAATGAGAAGAGCTCTTACAATAGCTAATGTTTTTAACAAAAAACATAAAACATACGAATTTAAAGGATTTTGGGGAAAAGTTCTTGGAGAAACAGAAACTAATGGAGCGTGGATAATTTATGGAAAAGAGAAGAACGGCAAAACATGGGTTGCACTTCTTTTGGCTCAATATCTATCGGATTATAATAGTGTTTTGTATATAAGTGCAGAAGAAGGACTCGGCAAAAACTTTACAGACAGTTGCAAACGTGCAAAATTGCAAATATCTAATAAAAACTTACACTTTTTAGAATATTTATCAATAACAGAACTACGGGAGAAGTTATCAAAACAAAGGTCCGCATCAATTATATTTATAGATAACATTACTATTTATAAAGATGAATTGCAATACGGCGAGTTCCGAAAGTTAATAGACGATTATCCGAGTAAACTTTTTATTTTTATATCTCACGAGGACAAAAAAGAACCGTCATTTGCCGTTGGAAAGCTCGTAAAAAGGCTCGCAAAAGTTATTATGCACGTCAAAGGTTTGGCAGTGAATATAGCAGGCAGAGTTCCCGGAGGCACACTAACAATTGATGAAACTAAAGCAAAAATTTTTCATGGAAACGAAATATAAACAACTCAAAAACGGCGACTCCGCATTCTTAAAGCGAAACATAAAAATAATCAATAATGATTTTTATGCAGGAGAGCGAGGAACAGTAAGCAATGTTTACTATGGAGAACGATGTTCTCCAACCTGCCAAATAAAAATGGATAACGGCAAAATAATACAAATACAAATTGAA
>JAOZTW010000979.1 GCA_029938985.1 Bacteroidales bacterium
TTTAATCATCTTTCATATCGACACAAAAGAATGGCAAGGTAGATAATAAATTTTTTGAGGTGGTTACTTAGCTACGAACTTTAATAGTCTGAAAATCTATCTTTTGACTGCTTAACATACGTTCTGTAAGCTTATGAAAAATGCTACTCTTATAAATTGACCGATTTATTCTAAAACTAAATTCATCTAGGTATTTTTGGATATGCCCTTTATGAACCCAAGAAAAAACACTTCTTAACCATGATTTAACTTGATGTATTATTATGTGTATTTGTTTCATACTACTCCCATTATCACTAAGTTCTGCATTTATATTATAAGTTAATTTTAATGGATTATATCCACTCCATTTATCTGTGTAAACGGTAGCTTCTGTTGAGATATGTTTTTCAAAAATATTTTCTAATGATTTTGAAGAGAAATCTTCAATTTTATCAAAATACACACGCTTAACTTTACCATCGTCAGTTAGTTCAACTGCTGCTACAACTTTCTTTTTTTTAACATCACGACTTCGTCCTTGTTTCAAATTCTCCTTACCTCCATAAACAAATTCATCTACTTGAACTTTGGTTTCAATAGGCATACTTTCACTACTCTTCATTGCTATTCGTACTTTGTGCATGAAGAACCAAGCTGTTTTTCTTGTGATAGAATAGCGCTTTGCAACTTGTGATGCCGATAAACTCTTTGTTGTTGCTGACATTTCAAAAGTAATCATAAAAGCTTTTCGCAGACCAAATTTAACTTTATGATATAGAGTTCCTGCTGTTGGGCTTTCTACATGATGACATGAATGGCACTCTCGTGAGAATTTGCCATTGTTCCGTACAGAAGATTTCAAACCGCCACATTTTGAGCATTTAAAGCCTTCTGACCATTTTATTTCAGACAAATATTCATAACAAATTTTATCTGTATTAAATTTATCTGTAAATTCTAAAATATTTTCTCCCTCAAATTGTATCATAGTATTTTTTTTGTAAAGATAATATTTTTTATCGAAACTAAGTAATCACCTCAATAAATTTTTACAAGTGAAACGCAGGAAAAATTGATTATCTGCCTTGTCATTCTACTGCGTTAATAAAAAATCATCATACTGGCGAACAAATTAATCATAAAGTGTATCATGCTTTTTTATTACGATTTTAACAACTGTAAAAATAAGTCTTTTTTTGAAATAAATCAATTAAAACGTTTCAAAATCATCATCTGCTTTATCTTTGTTTGATAAAATCATATTAAATCCTTTATTTTTATGTTCTTTAATTTCGTGTTCTTGTTTATTTTC
>JAOZTW010000980.1 GCA_029938985.1 Bacteroidales bacterium
AATTGATTTTTACAAATCATTGATAATCATCACAAAATGAACACAAAAACTTTAGGTTTTAATATGCCTAAAACCAACTCTTTTGTTTTGTTGTTTGTGTTTTTTAAAATAATAATTATGAATATAACAGTAAATACAAGATTACTATTAAAAGGAAAAATGGACGGAATAGGTTGGTTTACATACCATAGCCTTAAGCATATAACTACAAAATATAGCGAACATAATTTCTTTTTTATTTTTGATAGACCGTTTGACAACGAATTTATTTTTTCCAAAAATATAACTCCCATTGTAGTTTCGCCTCAGACTCGTCATCCCTTTTTGTGGTATTTATGGTTTGAACATAGAATACCTTCTGTTTTGAAAAAAACAAATTCCGATGTTTTTTTATCTCCCGATGGCTATCTTTCTCTTAATACCAATATACCGAGTTTGCCAGTGATACATGATATAAATTTTGTGCATCGCCCCGAAGATTTACCATTTTTGGCTCGCAAATATTATAATTCATATTTCCCTAAGTTTGCCAACAAAGCAGGCAGAATAGCAACGGTTTCGGAATATTCAAAAGCCGATATTAGTAAGCAATATAATATTCCTGCCCATAAAATAGATGTTGTTTACAATGGTTTGAGCAGTGTTTACAAACCTATAAATGTTAACGAACAGAAGAATACCAAAGAATTATATACTTTTGGAAAAGATTATTTTATTTTTGTAGGAAGTTTGCACCCTCGTAAAAATATAGCTAGGCTATTTTTGGCTTACGATATTTTTAAACAAGAAACGAAATCGGAAATAAAATTAGTTATTGTTGGTGGCAAAATGTTTAAAACCTCCGAACTTACCGATGTTTTTAATAAAATGGAATTTAAAAAAGATGTAATTTTTACTGGACGAGTAGAACCAGATGCATTGCATCACCTTATTGCTTCGGCATTTGCAATGACTTTTGTACCAACTTTCGAAGGTTTTGGAATTCCAATAATAGAGGCTATGGGTTGCGATATACCTGTTTTATGCTCAAACACAACATCAATGCCTGAGGTTGGTGGAGATGCGGTTAGTTATATTGACCCGTTTTCGGTAAATTCTATAAAAAATGGAATGTTGAAATTATTTAATGACAAAGCTTTACGCATCAATTTGATTGAAAAAGCAAAAATACAACGTACAAAATTTAGCTGGGAACAAACTGGCGAGAAATTATGGGAAAGTATTAATAATTTATTGGAAAATTGATAGTCCCTACAAAACAGTGTTGGTATGATTAACAAGTATTTACAAAAA
>JAOZTW010000477.1 GCA_029938985.1 Bacteroidales bacterium
CTGATACCAGTATTTAGTTAAAATCTGTAAACTAATTTTAGGACGAGTCAAGTTGGCACGTCCACGCCTGTTGTCAATAATTTTGAAGTTGTAACAAGAGTAGGGTAAGGGTGTTCAGGGTTTTGAAAACTGTCTAATTCTAATTTTCCTTCTTCGTTGTCGCCTGTAATTTGCATAATATATTTTCCGTTTTTGGAATAAATATCAGCATTCAGGTTTATTAATTCTTGTCGCATACGTTGTGCATGGTCAATATCAACGCAAAAAATAATTGTTTTCGACATTCTGTCGGTATTTTTCAGAAATTCAGTTAGTTTTTTAGCAACTATTTGAGTTCTGTCATCAATTACCAACGTTCTGTCATAATCACTTCTGTTATACTCTCGGTCTTCAACTAAATTTCCTGATTTGTCAGTTTTTCCGTCTTCGGGTCGCCAACCTTCCAAATCAACATTTATTCCCACTCGCATAACTTGATAAGGTGCAAGAAAACCATCATCAATTCCTTGTTTTAGTGAATAAGTATAAATTGGTTCTCCAAAATAATCAATATTCGATACTTTTTTTGTTTCTTTTGGTGTGGCTGTTAATCCAATGTGTGTTGCATTTTTGAAATAATCTAAGATTTTTCTCCATTCACTATCAGATTTTGTGCTTCCTCGGTGGCACTCGTCAATAACAATCAGGTCGAAAAAATCGGGTGAAAATTGTCTGTAAGCATCTGTATTTTCATCATAATTTGTTAAACCTTGATAAAGTGCAAGATAAATTTCATACGATTTATCAATTTTTTTCTTTCTGATAACTGTTAATGCTTCGCCAAAATGTTTAAAATCGCCTGTTTTGGTTTGTCTTATTAGTGCGTTTCTATCGGCAAGAAAAAGAATGCGTTTTTTTGCTCCGCTTTTCCAAAGTCTGTAAATTGTTTGAAATGCTACATAAGTTTTCCCTGTTCCTGTTGCTAAAACAAGAATAATTCTTTTTTGTCCTTTTGCAATCGCTTCTACTATTCTATTAATCGCAATTTGCTGATAATATCTTGGTTTTCGTCCTGTTGGGTCGTAAAAATAATCTTGTTCGGCTATTTTTGCAACCGTTTCATTTTCAATGTTATTCAGTTTTTTGTATCTTTTCCAAAGTTCTTCGGGGCTTGGAAATTCATTTAATGCTATTTCTCTTTCAATTACTCCGTTTGACTGTGTAAAATCGTGTTCGATAAAAGCATCTCCGTTTGAACTGTAAACACACGGAACGTCTTGTAAATATTTTCTGTATTTTAGTGCTTGTTGCATTCCTGCTCTTACAGAATGTTTATTGTCTTTTGCTTCTATAATCGCAATCGGGATATTGGGTTTGTAATATAAAACATAATCAGCTCTTACCGCTTTGGCTTTGGTGTATAATTTTCCCTTTACAATTATTCGTCCGTCTGTTAATGAGACTTCTTCGTATAATTGTGTCATTTTATCCCACCCGTTTTTTTCTAATGCAGGTGTAATATATTTTGTGCATATATCTCTTTCCGATAATTTATTTTTCATCTGCATTCTTTTTTCATTTTCTTGCTATTCTGATTTTGCGATTAAACATAACGGGTTCGGGCTTTGTGTCGTCAATTTAATTCAGGAACGTAGCTTGCGAAGTTTCTGAATTAAATTTATGACAACAAAGCTATTGATATGTGTGTTTTTTGGGGAGCGCTAGCGACCCAAAACACACCATATCAATGGCGCAGCCCGAACCCGATAAGTGTAATTGGGGAGCGCTAGCGACACAATTACACTTATCGGAAACTGCTTGGTGGCGGGCATTTTTTGTTTTTTTTGAGCCGTAGGCGAAAAAAAACAAAAAATGACTGACACCCAAGCAAATGATATGTGCTTAATAATCAATATGTAATACGTTTTTCATATTCATTTATCAGTATTTTTGATATATCGCTAAATTGTAAATTCTCTAAATCTAAGACAACAAAAGAATTAAAGAAATACTTAATAAAAAATCGGAAAAATGAATAGTCTTTTTCTTCTGTGTATTCAACTTTATTTTTAAATAATTTTTTTAATAAATCAGTATGTTGTTCATAATTGGAAAAAATATCAATAATATCGTTAATAACTTCATCTATAATTCTCCTGCGTTCAAGTATAAGTGAATTTCTATTTAAATCGTAAACTTCAATAGATTTTTCTCCTTTTTCTGTTAAATATTTTATTTCACCAGTTGGTATAAAAAATAAATGTTCTTCAACCTTGTCTATTTCAGGCTTTAATAATAATCTTTCTTCTTTTTCTAATCTGTCTATTTTGAAATTAGAAAAATTAAATGTCTTATTTTGCAAAAACTCTTCGTTTTCTAAATTATCGGATATTCGTGTATTTTCTCCGTTTTTTAAAGGAAACTTATTTGACTTCTTTATATTGCATTTTTCACAAGTAGGTAATAAATTTGTCCATTCATACCCCAACCACCAATAACCTTTATGATTATCAACTTTTCTTATCTTATTCTTGGGTCTGAAATGATCTATTCTTTCTGAATAACCTTCTGGGATTTTTTGTTCACAGTATGCACACTTATTATTATAAAGTTTGTTTAATGCAATTCTTACTTCACTATGATTATACAGATTTTTTATTTTTTCACCTGGACTTTGTTCGCTAATAATATCTAATAATTTGAGTTGTATATTATCATTATCAAGAACTTTGGGCTTTTTCACAACTGTTTTATAAATACTAATCATTTTTCTTTTGTTTTAAAAGTTCTTGATATTGCTTTTTGATTTCTGCTTCTTTTTCTCTCAATTTTGTTATATTTTCATTTGTTTTTAGCATTTGATTGAAACTTTTTTCTGTTCGAGCTTTTAAAATCAAGTCTTTTGGCATTTCATCAATATACTCGGGGTCAAATAAATTTGATGAAATTAAAATATTTGGCAACCAAGTTTTAATATCTTCGCCTTGATATTCTTCTGTTAAAACTGATTTATTGTCTATGTTTTTTAATCTAAAAACAACTGTTTTTTTTGCAATATCATTGTTCTTTACAGCTCCATCAATCAATACAGGACTGTGTGTTGTTATGAAAAATTGGATACTTGGAAACCATTTATATAATTTGTTACAGATATTTTTTTCCCAAGTTGGGTGAAGGAATAAATCTAATTCATCTATCAGAACTACTGCTTTATATTTATTTAAGTCAGTAATTTCAGGATTATTTTCTATTAGTCTTGCAATTAAATCAATAATAAATGTAATTGCACTTTTAAATCCTTCTGATAATTGTGATAATGAAAAATTTTCATTATTTACATTAAATGTAACATTTTGAGAGCTAACGTCCATTTCCAAATTTTCAATTTCTAATATATCCCTTAAAATATTACGTATATCTTCAACTGTTACATTAATTTTTTCTTCCTCTTCATTTGCTTCGTATTCGGCTAATTTTGTGTCTTTTAGCCACTGTTCGGGATTTATTAAAAATTCATCATTTTTGAAAAGTGTCATAAATCCGTATTGGTCTGCATTGTCAGAACTAACTCTATTTCTGTATGTTCCATATGCGTATATGTTTTCCAATAATTTATTGTTTCTTGTTTCAAATTTAATATTCTGATTATTTAATGTTTGGTAAGCTATTACAGAATAGTCAAATTCTTTATTTTGGTTAAAAATATCTTCAATAATTCCTGTTACTTCTTTTGACGCAATTTTTTCAATAAACTCCCTATTTAATGCAATTAAAAGCGATTTTAAAAAAATAGTTTTTCCACTTCCATTTTCTCCAAGAATAAAGATAAATCTTTTCTCTTTCAAATTTGACAGTTCTATTTTTTGTTTAATTGAGTAAAATTTATCTACAATTATATTATCAATAATACATTGTTTTACATTTATTTTTTCTTTTGAAATTTGCAAAGTGTTTAGAATACTACTTTCAACATTGGTAATATCTATATTTAATCCTCTATATTTCATTTTCTTTTTTAAGGCATCGTCTGCTAATTTTCGAGGTATTTCTTTTGCAATAGGTTTCACTTTCCAGAAAAAACCAATATCAGCTATTTTATTATCCTTATTACGAAGTCTTTTATTTTTTATTTCTAATTTGTTTCCGTTCTTATCTTTTAGATTGTCAATTTTTAAATTTTCTACTGATTTAGGGTGTTCAGATATTAATTCATAAATATGAAAAAAACTTCCAACAGGAATAATTACCCAGTCATTTTTCTTAAAACCGCCAATAAATCGCCATAAATTGTAACGCCTTTTGTCTCCTTTTGCCCAAGTATTTTTTAATTCACTTTCAAATGTATTCCACTTATCATCAGCATTCAAAATACTATCAACAAATTTTTGTTTTGCAAAATCAATAAAACCTATTGTAAGTATATTTTCCTTTAATAAAGGATAACTTATTTCTGGATAAAGAGAAATTCTATGTAACCAATATTTCATATTTATATTTTTAAAGTTTTTCTATTATTGTTATTTATTGTTGCGTTGCACATATCGGGTTCGGGCTTTGTGTCGTCAATTTAATTCAGGAACGTAGCT
>JAOZTW010000478.1 GCA_029938985.1 Bacteroidales bacterium
AAATAAAAATAACATCGCTTAAATTGGTTAATTATTTATTTTAATATGCCTAATAAACTAATCAACAAGTGTACCTTTATGATTTAAATAAGCAGTTACAAATCTTTCAACAGTCGCTTTTTGTTCTTCTACTTTATTTGAATCAAACCAATAATGATTTGTAAAAGTAGGAATCATTCGAGCAGTGGCAGCAAATATTTCTCTTCTACCGTCCATTTTGTCTACAAATTCATTAAGGTTTTCTTTTCCAGCTATTTCTTCAAGTTCTCTATATTGTGGAATATTTTTATCTAATTTATTAAACTCCTTACGTTCATCGTCTTTAATATCAAAATAATTGAGAATAGCGGAATTGCTTTTTCCAATTGTAAGTCCAAGTCCTTTTACTACCGCTGTATCTTCTTCTTCTGCACTTAGTTTTACATAGTTTTTATTTTCATTTACAACATTTAAAATTTCACCAATTTTATCGAATCTACATTTGCTTATAATTGAATTACTAAGGTTTTGCATTCGTTCAATTTCCTGTAGATGTTTTTCGTTTGGTTTGTATTCTTGAATTGGAGTATCTGATTGTTCTTTATTTAAAATATCTTTTGCACCAAGACTTCCTTGTGCAAATCCAGCAGCTTGCCAAGAAAATGTTTTTTTAGGATTAAATTTTGTTAGCTCTTTTTTTGCAAGAACCTTTTTATATTCAAATTTAAAGAATTTTAAAGCTTGAAATCCTAATGTTAAATATAGTTGTAAAATAACTGGAAGTGTTAATTCCATATTTATATCAAGGGTTTTGGGTTTTGGAATCATACTTTTACCATCAGGGCTAGAAGTCTGAATTTTACTTTTAGCTTCTAATTTTGAAGGATCTTCAAAATTAACTCCTCCTTCTGCACCAAGTTTTGCATATACACTTGCTAACCAACCAGAACCAACTTGTACACCACCCTCAATGTATGCCATTATTGAAGAGCCGTTAAAATCTGCAAGTAACATTAAATCCCAGAAATTTTCCTCTGCTTTAGCTAATTCAATTTTTAATTCTATTTCGCCACCATTTCTAATGCCAGCACCAAAAGTAGCAAATACTCCTGGGAAAAGGGGGAACAACATCGTAACTCCAATAGCATCAGAGCCAGTAAGCATTTCTAAAATATTTAGTTTTGCGGCAATATTTGCTTTTTTCTCTTTAAAATTATATAAAGCTTCTGCACCGAGAATAGAAATTTTAACTTCATTTACCTTTTTTTCTGTTCTTCCTATTTTAAAACCATCTGTTTTATTGATAGTTATATCACTTGCAGTTATATCAAATTTTACACCAAGTCCTTTTAAGCCTCCCATCATGCTTGCTGCTGCTCCTCCAAAATAATCACCATCTGTTATTTTGGCACTGTCAAATTCAAATTTTCCTTCTTCTGCTGCTATTTCGCCATCTGCATATTCAAAATTTGTAATACCAATATCTCCTAAGCCCGAACTAACTGTTATACTTGCAACTTCAAATGAAACATCTTTTGTTTTAGGGTTTATAGATAATTTCATATCTGTTCCCTCACCTTCAATTTTTGGTTTTGGTATAGATAATTTTAAAGTACCACCTCCAATAAAATTGGTGTTTTCGTCTTCGTCTTTTTCAACTCCAAGAAATAAATCGCCAACTGTTACACCTTTTACAGGTTCAAAATCTTTATTTAATTTGATAGTTCCGCTCGAAAATTTTGGTTTCAAACCATCTGCTTTGCTGTAAGTAAATCCCCCTTCAATTTCTCCTTCCAATTCTTTTATTGGTTGTATTTTTAAAGTACCAGTAGCTTCAAGTTCATTTCCTGTATCTTTTTTGTCGAGTTTAATTGTGTGAGGTCCAACTACTACAATATCATTAAACATAGGCACTTCGGTTTCACTTGAACCTTCTGCCGATTCAAAATCAAAGGTCATGCCATCAGCTCCTTTGGTCAAAGATGGATTAGTAATGGTTATTTTCTCTTCAAAACCGTTTACATCAATGGCTAATTCTGCACTATCGCCAGATAATTTTTTCTCTGCCGCAGTATAAGTAAGGGCAGAAAGAGTAAATTCTTGTCCCATAACACTCAGCACCAAATCTCCGTCTATTGATATTTCGCCATCATCAATTCTATTGTTGTATTTAGCTGTTACAGATGCATCCTCAGAACTGGTTACTACATCGCCAGCATTTATGGATAAACCACCTGTTACAAAATTTGTAAAATCACTACCAGACCCCTTGTAGTCTGCCATTTTAGCTTCTGTAATAGAAAAATAATCTCCAAATTCAAACGATAAGGTTGGTTTGTCGGCTTCGGCCGCCCAGTTTACACCACCACCACCTATTGTGGCTTCCAAAACACTTGTTGCAGTTGGGTCGTTTTCGCCTTTTACTGAACCTGTTGAACTTATTTCAAAATCAGACGAAGCATCGTCTTTGCTTATTGTGGGTTGTGTTAGCGAAAGCGTTAAGCCATTCATTACTGTAAGGTCAACATCTTCGGTAAAAGTTCCTGTAATTTTACCATCTGAATCTGCATAAAAATTCTCAACTTTTACTGTAACATCAGCATCAAGACTTGGTATTGCTGCTGTTAAAGTTAGTGTAACTTCCTCGTATTTTGCTGTTACTAAATCGTTTTCCTTATCTTTTTCAAGAATAATAGGTCCTGTAAGAGTTGCTCCAGCAAAAGGAGTAATTGTAATAGTGGTTTCTCCACCATCTTCGGGAACAGATATATTTGTTCCACAAACGGTTATCGTTAATCCTGTTGGAGAATTTTCATTCTCTTCTGATTTTAGATTATTTGCTACCGATTCACTTTGTGTATCTTGACTGTTTGAATTAGTTTGAGTTGTATCTGGCATAATATGAAATTTAAATTATTTTTGTTTTGAAGACAAATAAGTATTTAGATTGTAATAAAAACTGTATAATATTTTTTTTCCAAAAATAATATTTTATTTAAAATAAACAAAATAAAATTTATTTTATTTGTTTAAAAAATTACAAGTTACATAAAACTAAGTATTAACCGAAAATATGATTAAAAAACTTTTCCTTCTTTCATGCTTTCTTTTCTTATTCCGTCTCTTAATGTCTCAAAATCTACTATTTTACTATCATTTTCAGCTGCATGTATTGCACAATATTTAATAATATTAACAATTGCACCACCTGTTATTTCGTACTCGTCTGCAATGTTACCCAAATCTACATCGTTCGAAATTTTTAATGATTTAGAAAAATATGTTTTCCAAATTTTCAAACGTTCGTTAGCTTTTGGAATAGGGAAATATATCATTGATTGAAATCGCCTTGTGAAGGCATCGTCCATATTTGATTTTAAGTTTGATGCAAGAATTATTGTGCCTGGATAATTTTCTGTTCGTTGCAATAAATACGCTACTTCTTGATTTGCATATCTTTCCTGCGAAGATTGGGTTTTTGTTCTTTTTCCAAAAATAGAATCTGCTTCGTCAAAAAATAATATCCAGTCTTTGTGTTCAGCCATATCAAAAATTCTGGCAAGATTTTTTTCTGTTTCGCCAACCCACTTTGACACAACCATTGATAAATCAATTTTATAAACATCTTTATCCGTTTGTTTACCTATTAGCGAAGCCGCAAATGTTTTTCCTGTTCCAGGAGGTCCATGAAATAAAGCTCTATAACCTGGTTTTACTATGTCATTTAATTCCCACTCTACCAATATTTTATCTTTATGTTTAATCCATAATAATATATCATTAATTTTTTCTATAAGTCCTTCACCTGCAATAAAATCGCTCCAGTTTAGTTTTGTTTCTATCAATTTGGCAGGAAATTTTGCGTTAAAATTAGGTTTGGCTACTTTTCCAAAAGTAAATAATTCGAAAAAATCATGTGCTATTTCAAGGTTCCCACTTAATTCTGGTTCGTTGTCTTCTGCGGGATTAAGTATCAAAATATTATGAGTAGTAAATAAATGCTCGCTTCTAAACATTTGCATTACCCAAAAACGCATAGTTAAATCGGCTCCTCCAAGCAGAAAAGCCAAAGTTTCGCCAGTAGGAATAAATCCTGAATATTTTTTCAAAATTATCCCTCCAAACTCAGTATAACCTCTGTTATTTTGTTTGTTTTTTATAAAAAAAGCATCTAAAATTTGTGGTCGCAAATGTGGAGCAAGCGTTAAAATAATGGCAAGACGTTCGGTATATTCAAATTTATAATACTTAATAAATTCTGCATAAATTGATGTATCCGAGCTATTGTCAGGCGGATTAATAAAAGTGAAGTTTTCTTTTTTATTAAAATACTCTTCTAAACGTAATTTTATTACTGTATCAAGCCAGTTTAATTCTTTGTTTAGTGAAATAATATTTTTTTTTTCCATAATATAATATAATAAAATTCATAGTTTAGGAACTATTTGTACATTAAATGTGTGGCGTTTTTCACGAGTGTCAAGTTCTATGCTTTTTTGAAATATTAGAATTAAAGTTTACTTTTGTAAATGAGCATTTTAACATTTCAAAAGTAACGAAGAAATTGATACTCGTGAA
>JAOZTW010000479.1 GCA_029938985.1 Bacteroidales bacterium
GTTAGTTGTTAGTTGTTAGTGGTTAGTTGTTAGTGGTTAGTTGTTAGTGGTTAGTTGTTAGTGGTTAAAAAGTTGATAAAATTGACATGTTTAAAATATATGAAAAGTTGTTGAAATTATTTTATCAGTTGCCATGTACTTTTGCTCGTGGGTAGAAGAAAAATACAGACTGACCTTAGCCCAATTTACTGGATGATATAGGGTTACCAATAAAGTTGAAAGCTATTTTTAATCACTTGCCTATGCCGATGGATAATTGTACCATTGAATCATTGTACCATTGTACCATTGAATCATTGCTTACATCTCAAACAAATCAATAATATTCTTTTCCGAAAGTTTGGAGAACAGATTATTAGAATTTATTAGTTTATCGGCAAGCATTTGTTTTCTTTTTTGCAGATTTCTAATTTTTTCTTCTACCGTATTTTTTGAGATAAATCGGTAAACCATAACTTTTTCTTTTTGTCCCATACGATGTGCCCTGCTTATTGCTTGATTTTCAACAGCAGGATTCCACCAAGGGTCAAGAATAAAAACATAACTCGCCGAAGTCAAATTTAAGCCCACACCTCCAGCTTTTATTGATATTAAAAAAAGTTTATTATCGGCATTATTTTGAAAATTATCAATAATTTGTTCTCTTTTTTGTGAACTACCTGTTAAAATTGAGTATTTGAATTTTTTGTTATCAAAATATTGTGAAAATAATGTAAGATGTTTTACATAGTTTGAAAAAATAAGAATTTTTTGATTTGACTCCATTAAAATATTGATTTTCTTAATTATCTCATCAAATTTCCCAGATGTTAAATCACCTATTCCATCTAACATATTTGGGTGATTTGCAATTTGTCGTAACTTATTAAGAGCTTGAAGAATAAAAATGCTTGATTTTTTTATTTCATTATTTTCCTGCAATTCAAAAATTTTGTTACGAATTTTAGAATTTTCTATTTCATATAACGCATCTTGTTTTTCGGTCATCTCACAAAAAAATGTTTGTTCAGTTAAAGGTGGTAAGTCTTTAAGAACCTCCGATTTAGTTCGTCGCAAGATGAAAGGACTAATTAACATTTTTAATTGTTCTTGTTTTTTTACATCATTTAGTTTTTCAATAGGGTTAATATATTCTTCTCTAAAAACATACTCAGAACCAAGTATATCTTTATTCAAAAAATTCATTTGCGACCAAATATCTCGAATTGAATTTTCAATTGGTGTGCCTGTTAGAGCCAATTTATAAACTGATTGTAGTTGAATAACTGCTTTATAAATTTTAGAATTTGGATTTTTAATATATTGACTTTCATCTAAAACAATATAAAAAAAATTAATATTTTGCAGAAAATCAATATCATTTCTTACAACTCCATAGCTTGTTAAAACAATATCGTATTTTGTGATTCTTTTTCTTAAAAGTTCTCTTCTATTTCCTGAGTAAATTGCAATTTTGAGATTAGGTGTAAATTTACGAATTTCTTTTTTCCAGTTATGAATTAATGACTTAGGTAAAACAATCAAATTAGTAATTTCGGAGTTTGAGATGCTATTTTTTGCATCAAATAACGAAAGTTGGTTTTTTATTGCTTTACTTTCATCTTTTTTGGAATAATTTTCCATTGTACTAACAATTATTGCAAGAGTTTGAATTGTTTTTCCCAACCCCATATCATCAGCCAAACAACCCCCAAAATTGTTTAGTCGCAAGGCATTAAGCCATGCAAAACCTCTTTTTTGGTAATCCCTCAGATTGGCTCGCATAGAGTAGGGGGTTATTGGTATTTTAAATTTATTTTCATTAAAAAAGTCAATTAATTTATTTATTTTACTCGTATTAACTCTTTTAAAATCAACATCTTCAATTGCAAAAAAATGGACTTTTTTAATTTTATAAATACTCCCATCTTCAAAGCCAAAACTGGCTATATTTTTATATTTAGAAAACCATTCCTCTGGTATAATTGCAATTTCATTGTTAGGTAATTTTAATTCTCTATCGCCATCTATAATATTATTTTTTAGTGTAGCAAAAGGAATTTCAATGTCTCCAAAACGAACTACAATATGTAAATCAAACCAATCTATTTTTTGTTCAACATTAAAATCAATAGAGGCTTTTTTTGTTGAGTATTTTTTCGTTCTTAAATTTTGAATAAGCTCAAATCCTTTATCTTTTAAACTGTCAACATTGTCTGTCAGCCAGTTAACCGATTTTATCCTTTGATTTTTTTTAATATCATTATTTACTACAATTGCAAAATTGTTTTCTTCTTTAGAGATAAGTCCCAACGATTTTATAAAATTAAGTTGATTTTTTTCCCATTCTAAATCCCTACTAAATTTATTGAAAATATAATCATTATCAATTATTTGCATAGTAACACTGCTAATATTTTTGCTACTATGAAAATATGAAATATCATTGTAATGAAATTTTGGAATAAAAATATATTCTTCTTTAAAATTTTGTTCCAAACTAAAAACAACTTTTTTATCTACTTTAATATTGTTAACCTGAAATCCTTTTGCATTTACTCTAAATTTTTTGATTGAATTTAAAACAAATGTTTCAAAATATTTTTTTTCAATACGTTTATTTATACTAATATGATTTTTGGTATAAAAAGGTAGGAGTTTTTTAGCATCAATATCTTTAAAAAAGAATAAATAGTTGTCTAACACAATAATACATGGAGAAGTAGAAATTATAATTTCTTTCTTACCCATTAAATTTATCTCAGTTTTGTTGTGGTAAACACTAAGAAAATATTGTATTTCTTCTTTTGTTCTATAAAAATTAAAAACAGCTTCTGCTGGTTTGTTCTGAATAAAAATTTGATCATCTGTATAAATTTTTAAAAATCTATCAGGTTTGTTAAAGATTTTAATAGATGTTTTTTTTAAAATATTGATAATTTTCACCAATCGTCGTTCAACATAAGGTCTTAGTCGTTCTGAAAAAAGTTTTTTATCAATTTTAGATAAAAAATCAGCAGCTGAAATTTTTTTATTTCTTCCAAAAGCTTTCAACAGATTGCTCTCGCTATATTCATTTATTAGTTTAACAATTTCTTTTTGTTCGTCGGTCAACTGTTCTGGTGTTTGTTCAATATCTTGCAATACAATTGACTGAATTACATTATAATATTCTTCATTATTTTTTCTAATAATATAAGCCGATGCAACAGTACCAAGTGTGGAGTGTTTTTTTATACCAACAATAAACATTTTTTTATTTTATTTGTGAAAATATGCTAACTTTTCAATTAATTATCTCAATTGTTAATTTTTTATATGTTTTCTAATCTCATCTTCTGGTATATCCAAAGTTTTGTGTATGTCAAATATTGTATAATTTGCTTTATATAAGTTTTTTATACTATTAATCATTACATTATGTAGCTGATTTAATTTTTCATCTTTATCTTTTAATTTTTCATCTTTATCTTTTAATTTTTCATCTTTATCTTTTAATATTCTATCTTTGTCTTTTATTTTCTCTTCTTTATCTTTTAATTTTTCATCTTTATCTTTTATTATTTCATTAAATTTAATTTCTGCTTTAGAATATCCTCTTTTATAATCTTCGTCTACTTGTTTAAGGTATTCTTCGTTGTAATCACAATAATCTTCTGCTATTTTTAATTCTTCTTCTTGCACAAACTCAACACTCAACAAACGCATTATTTCGCTAAATATATCATCTTTTTTATATTTTATAAAATCTTTTTTATTGTTCTCTTTATTTTTAGTTTTTTCTGCAAAATCAAACCAGCGGTAATACTTTTTGTTGTTATCGTTTTTTAATATCTGACGTTGAAGGGCATATATCATTTTGTTTTCTTGTAAAAAATCAATTTCTTTTTCATTGTTATTTATTTGAGCAATAATTTTTTGTCTTTCTTCTAATAATTTTTTATTATTATTCCAAAGTTCTTGATTTAATATAAAGTTTTTTGTACTTTCAGGCAAAACAATGTAACTAATAGTATCATTTTTCATTTTAAAAGAATCATCAACAAACCAAAGTATTGTTATTGACGGAACTAAAGTAGAATAATCTTTTTCTTTTTTTAGCATAAATTCGCCAGTACTACGGTTGCGAATCAAACGTTGTCGTGTTGGCAAATTTTCTAATTGTAACAGAGTGTTTGCACAATGATATAGATAAAAGCGTTTTACAACATCGTATTTATACCATTGCTGCATTTCAACTATAAAATGTTTTTTGTCCATTTTTCCAATACAGTCAAAACGAAGTTCACGTGAAGAATTGGTTACATTAAATTTGTTTTCATATAGCTCTATTGATGCAATTTCAATATTCAAAAAATCTTCAAGAAATTGTTTGGTTATATTAGTATGTGAAAAAACTTTTTTGAAATAACGGTCATAAGTGAGTGGTAAAATTTCCATAAATAAGTTTGTTTTATATTTGTTTTACAAAAGTAAAAAATAAATAAAGAAAAAGGTAGAATTAAATGATTTTTTAATATTTACTGAAAAGTTGGGAAAACTTTTTTTGTAATATTTATCTGTCTGTTTTTCAAAG
>JAOZTW010000480.1 GCA_029938985.1 Bacteroidales bacterium
TTTTACAAATCATTGATAATCATCACAAAATGAACACAAAAACTTTAGTTATTAATGAAATATAATTTGATAAATGATTACAAAAATAAATTTTTAAATATGCACTAACGGACTGAAATAATAGTGCTAATAAAGTAAATGGCTGACTATTTCATCGTAGCCCTCGCTGGTGCGAGCTTGTATCGCTTATCCAAGCCCGTATAGCAGTGCAACTTAAAGTTGCACTCCCTATAAATTGTAGAAGTTTTGTAACTTAATAATATAATATTTTCATTTATAATTAACTATTTCAAAACCTTAAATTCAACTCTTCTGTTATTTGCACGCCCTTCGTCTGTTGAGTTGTCATCAATTGGTTTGCTGTCGCCATAGCCAGTGGCAATCAGTAAGTTCTCGTGGCAACCATTTTTTACAAGATATGTTTTTACAGATTTAGCTCTGTTTTCAGATAATGTTTTATTATATTCCTTATCTCCCTTGTTATCTGTGTGTCCACCAATTTCAATTTTCAAACTATTGTTTTCTTTCAAAAACAAAACAAAACGATTTAACTCAGGAAACGATTCTGTTTTTAAATTATATTTTGAAGATTCAAAAAACACATTTTCCAATGGAATAGTTGCCTCACCGCTAATAATGCTTTGAGTAGAAATTAGTTCAAAGTTTTTAATAATATTCAAATTATCAATATCTTTGGATAAATCAATATTTCCCGAAAGGGGATAATAGCCTTGTTTTTCAACATAAAAACCATAATTTTTCCATAGAGGCAAAGCAATTAGATAATTGCCTGTACTGGGGTCGCTTTGTAGGCTTCCCACTTTTTCGCCGTTTGCTAAGTTTTCCCAAACAATGTTGGCAAGCAAAACCATTTTTTTAGTATCTGTAACAACTCCACTAATTATTGCAACTCTTTCTGGTTGAAGCTCTTCGGGTAAAGTTAAAGAATTAATATCCACATTACCATCTTCGTAGTAAGCATAATAAGCCACCTCGCCAGATGTAGAAATTTTATAGCCCCAATCCTTATTTGAAGTATTAATTCCTTTTCCCATATTTACTGGCTCGCTCCATTCTGTCCAAGAAGTATCGCTCAAACGAGTTGTTTTAAAAACATCAAGAAAGCCAAAACTATTATGTCCTTCCGAACTGAAATACAATGTTTTCATGTCGGGGTGCAAAAAAGGAGAACGTTCTGCAAAAGGTGTATTTATTGCTGTTCCAAGATTTACAGGGGCTTTCCAAACTCCATTTTCATCTTTTTGTGAAACATAAATATCTGGATTTCCAGTAGCACTACCATGAAAAGTAGTATTAAACCTATGATGATTTCCTATCCCCCCCACTCTATCGGAAATAAAAATAATTGAATTTCCATCAGCAGTCAAAAAAGCATCTGCTTCCCAACTTTCTTTCAAATTTATTACAGGAAATTTCTGTTTATCCGACCAGCCAAAAGCCGTTTTATTGCTAAAATAAATATCTGATTGATAAAACATTAACATAGTATTTCCATCAGCAGAAACCGACAACGGAGCCTCGTTGGCATAGGCAGTTGATAGGTCTTCGACCAATCTTGCTTTTGTCCAATTTTTTTTCCCTTTTTGGGAAACAAATATATCTTCTCCTCCAATATTATCCTTTCTATCTTGGGCACAAAAATACATAAATTTATCGTCGGCAGTTAAAACTGGCATGTATTCATAAAACTTAGTATTAACTCCTTCCCCCACCGATTTTGAAACTATTTTCTCCGATTTGGCATTCAAAATAATAATTAAACCATCAATTCTATTATCTTCAGGAAAATATTTCTGGTATTTTTTAAGAGAATCAACAGCCGAATTCCAATCTCCCTCATCAAGGTCGGGAGCAATAAGTCGCTGTAGGGCAACAAAAGCAGGTTCTAAGGGAGCGGCATCAATAATAAATTTAATATAATAATCGTGATTATTAGCAATATAGCCAAGCGGAAAATTCAGATTATCTGCTCTAATTGCAAAACGGTTCAATGTATTTGATTTTTTATCATAAAAAGGATAGTCTGGATATTGTTTTTGAAATTTATTTATAGCAGCCTTATCACATTCGCTATAAGCAGCTTCATAAACATCTGCCCACATACTTTGATATTTTTTTTGTGCTTGTGGCACAAAATACGAGTTTGGGTAGTCATAACAAAAAATTCTATAAGCTTCAAAACTGTTTTCGTCTTTTACAAATTCATAAATAATGCTATCTCTATGACGTTCAATACCTGCTGCCTGTTTTGTTCCCTCAAAAATATCAAGATAACTATTGTATCCCTGTTCTGTATTTGCCTCCTTAGTAACCTCTGCATGAAAATCTGCCATTGCATTTGTTAAATCGTTAATGTTTTTTTGATTAATCTCATAATCAAGTTCAAGCTGTTGTTGAAAAGCTGGTTTTAAACGCTCAAACTGCAAATTTACTTTTCGCAGATATAAATATGATTTTATTGGATTAAAACGGGAATAATCTTCCTTGCTATATATAACTGCTAGTCCATAACGTGATTCAAGAGTGTTATTTCTTTTTTTAAGAGCCTTATCAAAAATAGAAACAGCTTTGTCATATTTTTCGGATTCAATAAATTTGTAGCCTTTTTTTATGTTTTGAGAAAATACAGTTGTTAAGCAAAAAATTAAAGTAATAATCAGGATAGTCTTTTTCATTGTATAAGAATTTTTTAGAGTTAATAATTTGCAAAAATAATATTTTTCTTACATTTTTCATAAAAAAATATTTTTTTAACAAGTAATATGTTTTACTTTTGTGAACTACAAAATATATAAGGCATGTTAAAATAAATAATTGACAATTTTAAATGAACTTATTTTTGTTTTTAACAATTCAATAAATATAATAATATCAGGATATTTGCATATTTTTTTGAAAAAGTAAAAAGTAAAAAGAACAAGTTTAAATCGTCAATAGTTTGTTTTAATATGCCTAAGGTAATTGAGTGTAAATCTCAAACAGTACCCGCTACTGTAATATTTTATTTTTAAATTAAAAATAAAAATTAAGTCAGAAAACTTCATATTTTGTTATCAATATCTTTGAGCTTTCGGGAGTTAGAGCCTTGAGTTAAGTGTGTTTTTACGCTTATTCCTCCATGTTTTTATCCCTGTTTTTGGTATTGGTATTTTATATAATTTATATTTAATATTCGCATTTTTCATAAATGCAAATTACTGCGTTATTTTTATTATTTTAAAATCCTCATTTACAATAAGTAAACTGCGGTATTTAAAAAATAAAAATGCCTTGTACTTTACACTTATGAAAAACGCCTTAATATTTTAATTTAATTTTAATTTAATTTTTATTATGAAAAATTTTACAGGGATTTTAGCATTATTTATTATAATGCCAGTTATTGCTTTATCGCAACAAGTAGTAGATTTTGAAAGTGTTACAATGCCAAACGATGGTTATTATAATGGTTCTACAGACCACAGTGGCGAGTTAGAGGTTGAAGAAAGTTTTGATTATGTGTTAAATAATGTACATTTTCAGGTAAACTATACTCCTGGCGACGGTTGGGAGGCATGGAATGGCACAGCTTATTCTAATCTAATAGATGCCGAAAATACTGGACTATCAAATCAATACAGCACTTATGCAGGAGAAGCCTACAGTGGAAATAATTTTGGTATAATTTCTCCACCTTTTGGAGGTGGCGAACAAACAGGTTATTATCAGACTAATGCAGTAAAATGTATTTTTGATAACACCGCAAATGTATCAAGTATTTGGGTCTCTAATTCAACCTGGGGAGCTTTGAGCATTAAAGATGGAGATGCTTTTAACGAGGCTTTTACAACTACCGATAATGACTATTTTAAACTTGTAATTGAAGGGAAAAAAGACGAAATTTCAACAGGAGAAATTGAGTTTTTTTTGGCGGACTACACAGGCAACGAAGGTATTATTATTGACGATTGGCAAGAGATTGATTTAACATCACTTGGAGAAGTTGACAAGCTTGTATTTTCATTCAAATCAACTAATTATAATGAATATGGAATGACAAATCCAGCATATTTCTGTTTTGATGATTTACAATTTGAACTAATAAATTCAATTGGAAACTTAACTGATAATACGATTGATATTTACCCAAATCCTACAGTTGATTTTATAAATATTAATAATACAAAAAATTGTAATATAGCTGTAACAGATGTGTTTGGTAAAATTATTTTTGAAAAATATAATTGCAACGAAACCGAAATTATAAACTTAAACAATTATAATTCTGGTATTTATATTGTAAATATCAAATCTGACAATTATTCTATATCTAAGAAAATAATTAAGAATTAGGAATTGGTTTACACCTTAAAATTCAATTATTTGGTTGAGTAAATCAATGAGAGCAAAATGGCATGTTTCGGCTACCCACTTAAAGTTGGATAAAAAAAATCCCTTTGCCAAAGTTTGGAACTTTGGCAAAGTTGTGTCTATCATGAATATACTGCGAATTACAACTTTGTCAAAGTGGATATCTCATGTTTCTAA
>JAOZTW010000481.1 GCA_029938985.1 Bacteroidales bacterium
TGGTGTTTTTTTTGGTGCGCGTAGCGCACCAAAAAACACCACAAAAGCCTGACGACCAAGCCGCTGTTAAGTTTTTATAATCATTAAATATTCTTGTTCAACTGTTCTTTTATATCTTTTTATTAGTCTTGCAAGTTTACTTATTTCTTGATGATTTTCAAAGTTTACACTTTTAACTATATTATCATTTAATTGTTTTAAATAATCTTCTGAATTTTTTGAGTTTTTTATCAGGTAATCAATATTTTGAGGGATATAAAAAGTGCATTTTTTGTTTTTAAACTTATTTTTAAATCCAGTTATGTAAATTGCTATTGCTGATAAATCAAAATCCCCGAAGTGCAAATAATCATTTGGTATTTTTTGTAACCATTCTATATAAGAATTATTATTGTATCGTAATAAAAATAGTGGTTTTATATTCTCAAAAAGATGCTTGTAATCTTCTATAAATGTGAATGTTTCTGAATTTTCAACACCTACGATTGTTATGTCTTTTTCAATTTTAAGTGTTTTGTAATTTTCAATATAAATCCAAGTTCCTTTTTGAGGTTGTAATGATATTTTTTGGTTTTTAATTTCAGCAAAAATTGGCAGATAACTTTTTAAAAAGAAGCCATTAAAAATACGCCCTTTTCTTTGTTTACTATTTGATGCAACTTTAACCGCTTCTGCTCTTGTTGTTTCTTTTTTTTCAAGAAAATTGATATAACTGTCTAAATCTGAAATACCAAATGTTTTTAGATAGGTTTTTAGATTTTCATTATTTGGACAATAAATATATTTTGTTCGTCCGGTTGTTTCTCGTAAGTATTTTTCTTCAACAAACAATGTAAGCCATCGCTTATTAACGGCTGATAAAAAATTACGTTTGGGTATTTTTTCTTTTTCTAATTTTTTAAGCAATTTACAAAAGCTTAATGTTATTTTATTTGCTTCTGTCATAAATTAATCTTGTTGCAGTTGTAATACTATCATTTTTCTCAAAATTATAAACATATTTATAAGCCAAAGCATCATTTTCTTCTGGTGAGCCAAAAATCATCCAAATATCTCGACTATTAGCAAATTTAATTAAACTCTTAATATTTTTAGAATGTATCCGCCCAATTTCATCCATTATACAATGCAGTCTAAAATCTCTAAATTTTGATTTTTTTGATGCTTTTTCTTTAAAAACATTAAGCAACATTATGTATATCATAGCTTTAAGTAAAATGTCTGTTCCATGCGAACCTACGTCAGATAATTCTTTTTTCCAACCTGTATTTTTATTATTTTGTTTTGCTCTAAATTCCAATTCAAAAATATCTTCTAAATTTATCTCCGAATTTGTTACTTCTTTTAATGATTTAAGTAGTGACGTTAGCAAGTTAATAGAATTTTGTTTACTTTCTTCCATATTCTTATTTGTGAATAAGTTTGGTTCTTCTAAGTTGAAAGTATTTTCATCATGATGTTTTTTTATTTCGATAAAAATTTGAACTATACTATTTGAAGTATCTTGCGTGCGTATTTCAAATTCTTGTATTGCATTAACGAAATTGTCTAATTTAAAGTCATTATTGATTTCTGTAATAGTTTTGTCAATATCTTTACGTTTTGAAACAAGTAAATCAATATTTCCGACAATATGGTTAATTAAACCTGCGTGTTTCTTTTTCGTTTGCTGTTTAACTATTTCTATTTTTTCTTCTTCAATGTATTCTCTTAGATTATCTTGAATAAAATCTAAATAGTCACTGTCTTCTGAAAATTCTTTTGGAAAATTAAAAATATTATTCTGACGAAAAGGACTTACAAAATCAGTTGTATTTTTGCGTAATTCTTTGAAAAGTGAATTAATATCAATAATTATATCTTTGATATTTGTTATTAGTTGCACAAGTCTGTCATGCTTATTTTGTGCTGTTGTTGCTTCAATGTAATATGCTAATTCATTAAATATTTTTTCCTTTTCGAAATCTTCAAAAACACTTATATCTGTTTCTATTATTTCTTTTTCGGACTTTAATTCTTCAAATTGTTCTTTGAGTTTTGTCTTTTGCTTATCAATATCATTAAATTCTGTTGTGTTTTCTTTAATTGTATTTTGTAAATTATTGTTTGTTTCTACAATTTCATCTGAATAAGTTGGTATTTTTAATATTTCTTTTTTCTCTACTTCATATATGTTTACATACTTTTCTTGTAAATCTTCAATATCAGATAATTTGATTTCAATTTCTTGTAGTTTACTTTCTAATTCAGAAATAATTTTAATATCAGCACCTTCACCATCAAGTTCTTTTAGCTTTTCGGCATTTTTAAATTTTCGTTGTTCTGTAAAAATATTTTCTGTTTCATTAATTCTGTTTTCATACTCTTTTTGGGCAATTTCTTGTTTTTTTATTATTTCATTAATTTTTTGTTCTTTCTCTTCTTTAATATTTTCTTTTTGTTCTTTTTTTGTTTCTACTTGCTTTTTTATTTTATTATCTATTAAAACTATTTGATTTCCTAAATCGTTTATTTTAGGACTTATTTCTGATAGTTGTTTGATTTTTTCATCGTCTGCTTTTTTTATTAAATCATTTTTTTTATCCGTAAATTTATTGCAATTTACTTGATATTGATATATTTCTGCTTCAAATATTTCAATTTGACGTTTTATACTATTGATTTTTTTATTCCGTTTTCTAACAAACTCAGTTTTGTTATTTTCATTATTATCAATTAATTTTTGTAATTTTATTTGAAGTTGATTTAATGCTCTTTCCAGTTCAAGTTTGTCTGTCTCATATTCAGCTATTGGTTTTATTTTGCTGTCCACTTCTGTTAAATCAATTTCCAAACCATACAATAAATCTGAAATTTCATGTAATTTTGGTTTTAAGGTATTGTTAAATAATATATTTTTATCGCAAATTTTGGCAAATTTATCTTCCCAACCCTGATAATTTTCATTTAGGAATTTGTAAAAAGAGTTTTCAAAAGATTGCAAGTCCGTTTCAATTTCTTTTATTTGATTTTTAACATTATTAATTTCTGTTGAAATTTCGTTCTTTGATGTTTGAAATTCATTTCGTAATAATTTTTCTTCTGTTTCTGCTTGTTTTCTAATTCCGTCTATTTTGGTTTTCTGAATTTTTATTTCGGCACTGTTTGTTTTTTCTTTATCATTTAGTTCGTTAATTTTTTTTATGAAATCATTGATTTCAGTTTTGAAGAACTCTGTTGAATTTATTTTAGCTCTATTTTCTTTTAAGATGCTTAACCTATTTTGTATATCGTCTTTTTGATTACGAATATTATCAATATTTTTATCAAAAACTTCGTCCAGTTCTTCTGCTTTTTTTATATAATAATCAGATGTTTGACTTTTTTTATCATTCCAATTGTTTATCTTTTCAGAATGCTTTTTATTTAAGGTATTAATAGTTGTATTCTTTTCATTATTAAGCCTGTCAAATAAAACTTGATACTTTTGTTCAATGCTATCAAATTGAAATTTTAGAGTTTTAAGTTCAGCATCTTTCGCCTTTTGGCTATTATGCAAAGTTTCTTTTTCTGACACTTTTGCTAAAATATTCTCAATTCCAATTAAATTTTCTGATACTTTAATGTCCTTCCATTTCCGATTTAATTTTTCAGCTTTTTTTAAATCATTTTTCAATATAGTTAAATTCTTTTCTATTTCTTTTTCGACTTCTCTGTGATTTTTTTTCTTTTGTTCTAAAACTGTTTTGATATTTTCGTATGCCGTTTCTGTATTAGAAAATTTAGATTTAACCAGTTCTAATTCATTTTTATAAAACAATTGACTTTCGCCAAGATTTTGTGCATTAATAATCTTTTCTTGTTCTAATTTATTATACCGTTTTGCCAATGCAATAAGTTCTTTTGCTTTAATTTTTATAGTGTCAAATGCAGCAATATCGTTATAATCTTCCTCAAACTCTTCAATATCTTCACGAGTATTTGTTAAATCAATTTTATATTTATTTTGATTTTCAACTTGTTCTTCATCTATTAGAGAATGAATTATTGTTTGCTTAATATTTGATGATTTTAAACTTGTGCTTAAAAAAATATTTGTAAGTGTATTTGGAATGTTTTGATAAGCATTGCTTTGCATTAAAGAGTAGGGTTTAAACCTATTTTCTTTTGTTGCACCATATAATACATTTTTATATTCGTTTAGTAGAAAAATTTTGCGAGGTATTATTATACTTCGTTCTCTAAATTTGTGTTTAATTTCATCGGCAAGTAAAACACGAAAACCTGTTAATGTTTTTTCTATAAAGTCATCTGTATAGTATTCTGTATCAATAAATCTAAAAGCTGGACGATTACCTTCTTTGCTTAGCCAAATGATAAATTTCGAGTTTTCTGTTTGTATTTCATAAATAATATATGAATTGTCAAATTCAAAATAATAGTCTAAAAAATATTTATCATCTCTGCCAATACCAAGTCTTTTTTTGTCATTACTTGGGTTGTATAAATACAATAAAGCACGTAGCGCTGTGCTTTTACCTGTGCCTTGGTCGCCAATTAGATGAACAC
>JAOZTW010000039.1 GCA_029938985.1 Bacteroidales bacterium
ATAGTTCTAATTATTTTTTCTTAAAATTTACTAACAACGATATTGCAGTATTGTAATCTAAAACTGGGTGTTTGTTGACTGCCATATCAAGTGCAACACCTTTATATTTATAGCCAACTCCAAAAGAATAAGAATAATCTGTTGAGTTAATATACAATCCTGTTCTTAAATAAAATTTTGCAATTAAATTATAATCAAGTCCTGTTTTAAAAGTAGGTTTTTGTTCTAAATCTTTTTCTGTTTCTAAAGTAAAAAGAACTTTTTCTGTAAAGTGATAAGCCAAGCCAATTCTGAATAGAGTAGGTAGTCTTTCGTCTTCGTATTCGTTAAGTTTTGCTTGCCAAAAGTTAAAAACATGTGCCCCAATAGATAGTTTTTTAGTTGGCTTGGCAAGCAAACCTATTTCTCCTGCAACTGTACTAATATTGCCATAATAAGCAGGTTGCTGTAATAAGAAATAATCTATTTGAAATCCAACAGATAAAAATTTTGCTAATTTTAAAGCATAAGCAAAACCAAATTTATTTTCATTAAATTTTGAAAACCCGTAATTTGTGTATGCCAATGCAAAAGCTCCAGTTTTGGTATTTAGAGCAAAAGCCGCTGATTTAACCGCAAATTCTTTTAGCATAAAAGTATTATCGTAATGTGCTGCAAAAGAGAATCCGTCAAGGTAAGCCAGACCAGCTTGATTGTGATAAACAGACCAGATATCAGCAACCGCAACAGTAGAATGTGCCATACCAGCAGAATTTGCTCCAGCTGGAAAATTGTCAGCAAACAAATAAAATGAATAAATTAATGCAATTAAAAGTGTAGATGATTTTTTCATAATTATCTTTTTTTAGAATTAGAGGCATTTTAATGCGTCAAACTTACTCAAACACAAGATGTTTCACAGAGCGTCCTTCGTTAAATAACTCCGACAAAGCATCTATTCCTATTTGAATATGGGTTTGTACAAAATTATCAGTTATTTTTTTATCACTTGTGGCAGTTTTTATTCCAGTAGAAATCATTGGTTGGTCGGTAACCAAAAGCAAGGCACCAGATGGAATTTCATTAGCAAAACCAACAATAAAAATAGTAGCAGTTTCCATATCAATAGCCATTGAGCGAGTTTTTATTAAATATTTTTTAAATCTTTCGTCCCACTCCCAAACTCGTCTGTTGGTTGTGTAAACCACACCAGTCCAATAATCTTTTTTGTTATCTCTAATAGTTGACGAGACTGCTCTTTGCAAGCTAAATGCTGGTAACGCAGGTACTTCTGGTGGTAAGTAATCATTTGAAGTACCATCACTTCTGATTGCAGCTATTGGCAAAATTAAATCTCCCAAACGATTTTTTTTCTTTAAACCGCCACACTTACCAAGAAATAAAACTGCTTTTGGACGAATTGCTCCAAGCAAATCCATTATTGTTGCAGCATTTGCACTACCCATACCAAAATTTATCATAGTTATTCCACCTCCCGAAACATTTGGCATTGGCTTGTTTGCTCCTACTATTTTTGAATTGTGTTTTTCTGCAAATATTTTCAGATAACCATTAAAATTAGTTAATAATATATAACGATCAAAATCTTTCAAAGCACGTCCTGTATAACGTGGCAACCAATTATCTACTATTTCTTTTTTTGTCATTTTGTTTTATTTTAATTGAAACTCGGACAATTACATTTTCTACGTGGCTTTCGTGAAATCCAATATTTATAACCTACTGTTACTCCTAATGAATTGCCGTTTATATGATTTAATGAAATGGCAAAACTCCCATTTCTATTTATTGTATAACTGTATTCAATCTCTCCACTCAACCAAATATTTCTATAATCAAAAATTGAAACTTGTGAATAAAAATTGTTTTCTATATAATTATCAATGCTTGTCCAAGTGTCTCGATAAAACAAAACAGGACCAACTCCTATATAAAATGAACTTTTCCATTTGCTAAAGAATTTCCCTCTAATCATTATTTGAGTAGAGCCTGATATTTTGGAACAAGCGTCAACTTTAACTAATTGTTTAATTTTAAACGAAGTGTAGCTATTACCAAAAAATTCGTAAGCTACTTGAATTCCAGGTTCAAAGGTAAGTTCTCCATTTGGTGTAATTTTGGAGTTATAAAGCATACTATTTTCGTTTTTCAAAAAATTATAGCTAATTGTATTTAATTTAAAACTTATATTACTTTGTGAAAATACATAAAATACTGGAATAATCAATAAATATGATAATATTATAAGGTGTCTCATTGTTTTTTTTTTAAGTTACTAAATTATTATTAATTTTGATAAAAAATAAATTATATTAATAAAACTCAAAAAAAAAAAAAATATTACAAAAAAAAAAAAAGTTTCTAAATTTAGTTATCTATTAATCAGATAAATATTTATTTTATGTGAAATAAAATAAACAAAGAATAAAAACTTTTATTGTATAATAAAAAAAAATAATATCTTTGCAATTCTTTTTTTGAGAATATTTTAACAAAATTACAATAAATAAAACTGTTAAGTGAAAATTTAATAATAAACAATACAAAGATAATCTGTTTTTTTATTCTTTTAATAATTTAAAAATCAGCAAATAGTTAGCTATTTAGGTATATTAAAATAAATGATTGACTAATTGAAATAAAGGGAGTTTTTCACGAGTGTCAAGTTCAAGGCTTTTTTGAAATATTAGAATTAAAGTTTACGTTTGTAAATGAGCATTTTAATATTTCAAAAGTAACGAAGAAATTGATACTTGTGAAAAACGCCAAATAAAGCTATTTTTGTTTTTAACAATTCAATATATTTGCATGTTTATTGAAAAAGTAAAAAAGCAAAAAGAACAAGTTTAAATAGTTAATTGGCTGTTTTAATGTGTCTGAAAGATTTTTTTGATTAAAAGATAAAATAAACAATTAGATTAGTATTACTTATTTTTCTTTTTCATTAAGGTATATGCTTACAATATGAAATTTAATTATTTGGCTTAATTATATTATTAATTAACATGAAACATTTTCTATTTTAAAGATTGTTAAAAATAATAAAATAAAGCTAAAGTAGTTATATTTTTTGTAGTGTTTACTTAGAAAAAGTAAATTCAATATTTGAATTTTGTCTTTTATTTTAACTTCTTAAAGTTAAAATAAAACTAACAAAATGTATGTGAATTATTTTTAAAACAGTAAAAAAATAAAATTATAAATTAAGAACTTTTAAATTACTGACAAATGCAAAACAAAGGAGCAATTAGATTAGTTGCAATCGCCTTAGTGTTAGTGGCTGTATATCAATTATCTTTTACATTTTTTTCAAATAATGTAAAAAGAGAAGCTGCTAAAATATCGGAAGGAGACTTTTCTAAAGAAGCACATTATTTAGATTCAATGGGAAGCGAGCAAGCTTACAACTTTTTCTATCTTAAAAAATACACATTCGACGATTGTCAAGAACGAGAATTAAATCTTGGCTTAGACCTTAGAGGTGGTATGAATGTTATTTTACAAGTTTCTATTTCTCAATTAGTACAAGGCTTGTCCAACGACAGTCAAGAACCACTGTTTTTAAAGGCATTAGAGTTAGCCGAACAGCGTGAGAAAACTACAAGCAAAGAATTTATTACTTTGTTTGGTGAGGCTTACAAAGAATTAGATCCTAACGGAAAGTTAGCATCAATATTCGCACAAACTCAACAACTAAAAGGGCAGGTTGATTACAATACTTCTAACGAAGATGTGTTAACAATTTTAGCAGAAGAATCAAAGTCAGCTATTGACAACTCATTCAATATTCTTAGAACAAGGATAGACAGATTTGGAGTTGCACAACCTAATATTCAAGAATTAGACGGACAAGCTGGGCGAATATTAATTGAATTACCTGGAGTGAAAGATGAAAGACGTGTTAGAGAATTACTTCAAAGAACAGCTATGTTGGAGTTTTACGAAACCTATAATATTCGTGAAATTTATCAAAGCTTACAAGAAGCAAATGGTTTGATTAAAAAATATTTATCAAAAGATGACATTGTTTTGGATACAACACAAGTATCTGATGTTGATTCTTTAAGAAGTGATACAACCACTTCTATTTTAGAAAATTTAGGGAGCGACACTTTATTAAATAAAATTGATACAACTACTTCAAACATAACAGACGAAGAGAAATTCAAAAAAGAAGCTCCATTGTTCTATATTCTTCATCACTATATTGACGAAAACGGACAACCCACAGGAGGTGCTTCTGTTGGTTTTGCTCTTAAGAAAGATAGAAAAACTATTAATGAATACTTGGAACTTCCTGAAGTAAAGGCTTTATTCCCTCGTAATTTGCGTTTTGTTTGGTCGGTAAAACCAATTCCTACAAAAGAAACTGATAAAGTAAAAGTAGAACGCTATGAGCTAATAGCAATCAAAACAGACAATAAAGGTAAAGCAAAACTTACTGGTGATGTAATAACTAATGCAAGACAAGATTTTGACCCTTTAAGCAACAGAGCAGAAGTTTCTATGACAATGAATGGTAGTGGAGCTCAAACATGGGCAAATATTACAAGAGAAAATGTAGGGAAACAAATTGCAATTGTACTTGATAGTCTTGTATATTCTTATCCTAATGTAAATGGAGAGATAAAAGGTGGTAGTTCACAAATTTCAGGTAATTTCACAATTGCAGAAGCACAAGACCTCGCAAACGTGTTAAAATCAGGTAAATTACCAATTGCAGTTTCTATCGAAGAACTTAATCACGTTGGTCCTTCACTTGGACAAGAGTCTATCAATGCTGGTCTTACATCGTTTGCAATAGCATTTCTTTTGGTACTAATTTACATGGTATTCTATTACAAAGGTGCTGGTCTTGTTGCAAATATTGCACTTATTGCCAACGTATTTTTTATAATAGGTGTGCTTGCATCACTCGGAGCCGTTTTAACACTGCCTGGTATTGCAGGTATTGTGCTAACAATAGGAATGTCGGTTGATGCCAATGTTATTATTTACGAGCGAATTAGAGAAGAACTACGGCAAGGAAAAGGTATAAAACTGGCTATTAAAGATGGTTATAGACATGCTTATTCGGCTATTATTGATGCTAATATCACAACCTTACTAACAGGTATTATTTTATATGTTTTTGGACACGGACCAATTCAAGGTTTTGCTACCACACTCGTAATAGGTATTTTAACTTCATTATTCTCAGCAATATTTATAACAAGATTAATTTTTGAATTTTTCTTAAGTAAAGACAAGCCTATTAGCTTCTCAATTAAATTAACAGAAAATATTTTAACAAAAACTAAAATTGATTTTCTTGGAAAACGTAAAACGTTTTATATTGTTTCAGCTGCAATTATTGTACTTGGTATAGCTTCGCTCTCAATTAGAGGACTAAATCAAGGTGTGGATTTTGTTGGTGGACGTTCTTATATAGTAAGATTTGCCAACGATGTTAATACTTTAGATATTGCAAATCTTCTAAAAGCAGATGATAAACTTGGAGCCGCTCCAGAAGTAAAAACTTATGGTGCTTCTAATCAGGTAAAAATAACTACTAAGTACGAAATAGATAATAAAGAAGCAGGAATTGAAGATAAAATTGATACAATACTTTATACAGGATTGTTGCCATTGTTAGAACCAAATACAACAATGGAACAGTTTTTAGAAAACTATAGATTAAGTTCACAAAAAGTAGGAGCAACCATAGCACGAGATATTAAAGTTTCGGCAATTTACTCAATCTTATTTTCACTACTTGTTATATTCCTATACATATTTGTACGTTTCAAAAACTGGCAATATGGACTTGGTGCAACAGTTGCACTTATTCATGACTCGATTATAGTGTTAAGTTTATTCTCTATTTTCTACGGAATTTTACCATTCTCATTGGAGATTGACCAAGCATTTATAGCCGCTATTCTTACGGTAGTTGGATACTCAGTAAATGATACGGTTGTAGTATTTGACCGTGTAAGAGAATTTTTCAACCTACACCCAAGACGCAATATAACAGAAAATATTAATGCTGCTCTAAATAGTACTTTAAGTAGAACATTAAATACTTCTGTTACTACTTTCTTTGTTTTATTTACAATCTTTGTTTTTGGTGGCGAAGTAATCAGAGGATTTGTTTTTGCTTTAATGGTTGGTGTAATTGTAGGTACATACTCTTCGCTCTTTATTGCAACTCCAATAGCTTTTGATACTTTGAATAAAAAAGAGAAAAAAGCGGAAAAGAAAAAAGAAGTAAAAAAACAAGTTGATACAGAAGAAGTGAAAAAAGCACAAGAAAAATATTCGAGCGAGAGCAAAGAAGAACGAACAAAAAGAGTAGAAGAAGAACGCAAGAAAAAAGAAAAAAAGAAACTTAGAAAGAAAAAGAAAAGTAAATCAAAAAAATAAATTTATTGCTATTACTATCTAATTTCTAAACTGTTAATATCTGTGGGGGTTTTGCAATGCAAGATTCCCACAAATTTTTTATAAAATATTTTTTTTTAAATAAAAAAAGTATTAATTTTAGGCGAAAAATATATAAAATTATACTAAGATTTTATTATTGAATACTTTGATTATCAGAAATTAAGATATTATAAAAGACAGTATTATTTTTTAAAATCCAAAACAATCGATAACAATTTCAATTTTTAATTAATAATTATATGTTATTATTTATAAGTGGTGCAGAAATATTTATTATTTTACTAATTATTCTACTCTTATTTGGAGCCGATAAAATTCCTTCTTTTGTGAAAACTTTTGGAAAAGCAATGAAGGAAATGAAAAAAGTAACAAATGATATAAAAGACGATATTGAAAAGACTGATGTTGGAAAAAATATAAAAGATATGAATAATACTGTAAATGATTTAAAAAAAGATTTAAACAAAGTAACTAAAGGTATTGATAATGTTGGTATAGTAAAAGATGTGAAAGACATTCAAAAAACCTTCAGAAAAAAATTATAATAAAAAATGATTAATTTTAAAGACGATGTAGAAGCAGTAGATGCTTTAAGCAAAGTATATATTGATTTTACAAATGAAATAGGAAAAGTTATTTATGGACAAAAAGATGTTATTAAAGAAGTATTAATAACAATTTTTAGTGGCGGACACACATTATTAGTTGGTGTTCCTGGTCTGGCAAAAACACTGTTAGTTAATACAATAGCACAAATTCTCGGTCTAAATTATAAAAGAATTCAATTTACACCAGATTTAATGCCATCAGACATCATTGGTACAGAAATTCTTGACGAAAATAGACAATTCAAATTTATAAAAGGTCCTATTTTTGCTAATATTATTCTTGCAGACGAAATAAATAGAACTCCTCCAAAAACACAGGCGGCTCTACTTGAAGCAATGCAAGAAAAATCGGTTACTACGGCAGGTGTGAGTTATAAATTAGAAGAACCATTTTATGTGCTTGCTACTCAAAATCCTATTGAACAAGAAGGAACATATCCTTTACCAGAAGCACAATTGGATAGATTTATGTTTAATGTTTACTTAGACTATCCAGAATTAGAAGACGAAATAGAAATTGTTAAAAATACTACTTCAGGTGTAACAAATACAGTAAATAACATCATCTCAGCTGAAGAAATAATATTTTTTCAAAAATTGATAAGAAGAGTACCTATCAATGACAATGTTTTGAGATACGCTGTTGATTTGGCAACAAAGACACGACCAAAAACAAAATACGCACACCCGTTTACAGATAAATATCTTAACTGGGGAGCTGGTCCACGTGCATCGCAATATCTTGTAGTTGCAGCCAAAACGCATGCAGTACTAAATGGTAAATATTCTCCTGACATTGAAGACATCAAAGCTGTTGCTTTACCTATTCTTAGGCATCGTATAGTGAAAAATTATCGTGCAGAAGCAGAAGGTTTAACCGTTGAAATGATAATAAAAGAACTATTAAAATAAAATATTTAATTTTTTATTAATTTTATAAAACAAAAAATAATGAAACGTGATAACACTAAAATTTTAATCATTAACATTTTATTACAAGGAATTCTGTATGCAGTAATTGGTTTCGTTGGCTTCTTGCTACTTAAAAGTATTACAAAACCTATTTTTTTCAACTCCAAATATGATGTTAGATTTGAACTTGTGAAAGACAAAATGACTAAAATAAGAGATGTTCAAATTGCATATCAAGAAAATTATGGTAAATATGCTTACAGTTTTGATACTCTCTCTGAATTTATTAGAACAGATTCTCTAATACTTGTAAAAGCAGACGGATCAGTGCCTGACAGTATTTATATGACCGCAACAAGTAAATTGGAGGCAGAGTTAACCGCAATAGAACTTGGGATAATTTCACGAGATACAATAAAAATTAGTGTAATGGATTCCTTGTTTTCAGAACCATATAATATTGACACCCTTAAATTTATACCTTTTTCTAATCAAGAAAAGGTTTTCCAACTAAATTCAAAAATTATTAAAACCTTATCCAATGTTGAAATGCCTGTTTTTGAATTAAGAGCTCATAATAATTCATTTCTTATAGGATTAAATGAACAATTAGTAATCAACAAAAACGACGAAGCAAGAGATAATAAAAAATGGCCTGGACTAATTATTGGCTCACTTTCTGAAGTATCAATAAATGGTAATTGGGATTAAGTAGTAAACGGTAATCAGGAATTAAGAATTTGTTTATACCTTAAAATACATTTATTTAAAAACGAATAATTATGTCCAATTATAAAAATCCGTTTTCTAAAGGCGGAAAATTTCACAACCCACGAATAATTGATACAAGTCGGGTTACTGAGCCTCGAATTATGCCAAGATGGGCTAACACATATAACAAAGAGAAATATGATATTGATATGTTACATATAATTCCACAAATAATTCAATAGAAGTTATCCGTAATAGCTCTATAACTGAGACTATTAATATGAATACTTTATATGAGAATGATAATTTTATTGGCTACATCGATGACTGAGCAGCAAAATTTGCAATGATAGCAGCAGAAAGTGGAGGTTTACCTGCAATAAATAAAGAACCTGTATATGATGCTTTAATTATTTCTACATCAATGTCTAATAGAATTTGGGTAGAAAACAATCGTGAAGAGTATCCTTTTTCTACTAAAAATTCAAGGAGTCGCTTTGGAATTGGCACTTATCAAAGTTTATTTACAAAAGATCAATACCAAGCAAGCACACAACTAGCCTATCAAGATTCTGCTTATGGTCACAAAAAAAGATTTGGTGAAAATGATAATCATCAAAAAGTTGGTTTAATAACTATTTATAGAGCAATGAATTACGCTCAGACAAAACTCCGTAGAAATTATGATTTACAACAAGCCTTTCAAATTCTAGCTTATGCTCATAAACCAAGCGATTCACCTGGTTTGTTCAACGAATTTGATATCGCATTTGATGAAGTAAAAGCACCAAATATGAACTCAGTAATTGGCTCTATCTACTGGAAACCACAATAAATATGAAAACATATATATTATTTATAATATTGATTAGTTCTAAGCTTTTATTTTCTCAAGATACTATTGTTCATTATAATTTTAGTAATTTTGAAAATATTGAATATTTAACTTATTTTAAAAATGATAAAATTGAAAATAATATAATAAAACTTACATATTTTAATAAAATATTTTATCCAAGATTCTTGGAATATAATAAAAGTTGGCAAATATGCAATTATTCAAACTCTGTTGATATACTATCATGCAGACATGAAGGTGCATTAACCACAAATATTTTTATTATTAATAAAAATAAAGACACATCTTTTATAAGTAGTAATTTTATAGCAGAAAAAATAGAACTATTTAGTTATAAAAATATTTTAAATATAATAATTATAAAAGAAAATTATGCACGTATTATATTTTATGATATTAATAATACAATTTTTTCTAATGAAAATAGTATTGACGTTCGAACTAAATATAAATTGAAAGGAGATTCATTAGAATATACATGTAATTTTTATCCTTTTATAGAAAAAGAAAAATTAGTTATAAAATTTATTGTAACTACTTCAAATATAAATAATAAAATTAAAAATATTAAAATTTATAATTTTCATGTTCTTATGCAAAATATGACAATTTTTAAAGATAGTAATATAATTTTAACAGATTATGAAATATTTTATTCAAAATTCCTAACTCCTTAATAGAAGTAAAAAAAAACAAACAATGAAAAACTTTTCTGAATTTGATAAATCTTTTAATCTAAGAAAATTATCTTCATACAAATTATCTATTGAAGTTGGTTATTATGGTTATTCTTATTGTATAATTGATACCAATAGAAATCAAGTGGTTGCCTTATCTCATTTAAACTTTGAAAACAATCCTAATAAAGAAAATCTATATAATAATGTTGAGCAAACTTTTAAAGATGATGCTTATTTGAACAAAAAATATAAAAATGTAGATATTATTTATAATACATCAAAATTTTCAATAATTCCGAAAGAGTTTTTTGATAAAAAACAATTAAAATCCTTTTTTAAATTTTCACATGTTCTTAACAAAAATGAAAATTTGCATTATAACAAATTAGGAAATGTTGAAGCAAATAATTTATTTGCAATGCCTTTAGAGCTAACAAATTATATTGAAAATAAATTTTCAGTAGCAAATTTTATGCACCAAGGCACACCTTTAATTGATTATTACTTAAATGAAAATAAAAATAGTAAAAGTGTTTTACCCACTTTTATACTTAATTTATCACAAAACAAAACTAATATTATTGTTATAAAATATAACAAATTGTTGTTTTACAATATTTTTGATTATAGAAACGATGACGATGTTTTTTATTATTTATTAAATACCATAAATAAACTTGGTTACGAGGCAAATAAAATTGAACTGATTTTGGTAGGCGATATTGAAGGTAGTGGAAATTTACATACACGGCTTCAAAAATATATTACTGAAATAAAATTTGCTGTATGTAACAAACAAATAAATTATAATATTACAAAAATACCAGAACATTTTTTGGCAAATTTAATAATGAATAATTAGTAAATTATTTATTTTAATATGCCTAACTAACAAATCTTTATAGAAATGTTAAGATAAATTGCACAAAAATAATTAATATTTTTGTGCATTTTTTTTATAACCAAATATTTCTTTTTTCAAACGAAAATATACAATAATTTTGAAACTTAGAATTTTTTTTATTTCTTTGAAAAATAACAAAAATATATTTAGGCATATTAAAATATCTGGCGTTTTTCATAAGTGTAAAGTACAAGGCATTTTTATTTTTTAAATACCGCAGTTTACTTATTGTAAATGAGGATTTTAAAATAATCAAAAAAACGCAGTAATTTGCATTTATGAAAAATGCCAAATAACTAATTGACAAATTTAAACGAAGTTATTTTTGTTTTTAACAATTCAATAATCATAATAACGCAGTAATTTGCATTTATGAAAAATGCCATTATTTGTTTTAATATGCCTTAAAACCATAAATCAACCATAAACATGTTTAGAGATTTAGAACCACAAGCAATTTACAAATACTTTGCAGAAATACTACAAGTACCTCGACCATCTAAAAAAGAGGAAAAAATACAAGCGTATTTAATCGATTTTGCAAAAAAAAATAATTTAGCTTACAAAAAAGACGAAGTTGGTAATGTATTAATAACCAAACCTGCTACAGCTGGAAAAGAAAATGTTAAAACCGTTATTCTTCAAAGTCATTCTGATATGGTGCCAGAAAAAAATAGCGATGTAGAACATAATTTTGAAACAGACCCTATTCTAGCTTTTATAGACAACGGCTGGATAAGAGCAAAAGGTACTACTCTTGGTGCTGATTGTGGAATTGGAATTGCGGCAACTCTTGCTGTTCTTGTAGATAAGGAGATAAAACATGGACCAATAGAAGCACTTTTTACTTACGATGAAGAAAGTGGTTTAACAGGAGCTTTTGGAATAAAAGAAGGATTTTTGAAAGGCGAAATATTACTAAATTTAGATTCGGAAGACGAAGGTGAAATTTTTATTGGAAGTGCTGGAGGAATAGATTCTATTATTAATTTGAACTATACTACAGAAGAAATAACTCAAAACTCAGAAGCATACACTATTTCAATAGATGGCTTAAATGGAGGACACTCGGGTGACGAAATTCACAAAGGACATGCTAATGCTATTAAATTACTAACTCGTTTTTTGTGGAATTTATCAAAAAATACAAATTTTCAACTTTCTTATTTTAAGGCAGGACGACTACGAAATGCTATTCCGAGAGATGCAAAAGCTACAATTTGTTTGCTACCAGAAGATGTGATAAATTTACACGAACTTCATAAATTATTTCATGAAACATATAAAAATGAATTTAAAGCTACGGAAAAAGAAATTATTTTTGAAATAGAAAAAACAGAATTACCAGAAAATGCTATTGATAATAAAACTAAAGTTAATCTGATAAATTCTTTATATGCCTGTCCTCATGGTGTTTATGCTTGGAGCCACGATATAGAAAACCTGGTAGAAACATCTACAAATTTAGCTATAGTTAAGTTTTTAGAAAATAATGAAATTGAGATTGTTACAAGTCAAAGAAGTTCGGTAGCCACAGCAAAAATTGATTTGGCTTCTATGGTCGAAAGTACGTTCTTGCTTGCTGGTGCAAAAGTTAAACATTCAGATGGATATCCTGGTTGGCAACCAAATACAGATTCCGAAATTTTAAATATTTCGGTAGAATCATACAAACTATTGTTTGGAGTTCAACCAGAAGTAAAGGCAATTCATGCTGGCTTAGAATGCGGTTTGTTTTTAGAAAAATATCCAAATTTGGATATGGTTTCGTTTGGTCCTACAATTAAAGGAGCACACACACCTGTTGAGGGTTTAGAAATAGCTACTGTTCCAAAATTTTGGGATTTACTTGTTGATATTTTAGAAAAAATAAAATAATAATTATGGATTTAAATTTGAAAAATGTTATTATTTCAGATAAAAAAAAGGGGAAAAATATTTTTCACCCTTTGAGTGCAATAATAACAATTGCAACTGATGTTGTTTTTTTTGGAGCAGATGTAATTACCTTAGGCTTAGACCTTCCTGTTAGTATTGCACTTGCGGGAAGTCTAACTTTAATTGCAACATTTTTGGTGCAAAAATTTATAAACAATGATAATATTGGTGAAAGTTTGGCTAAATCAGTGTTTCTTGGTATTGCCGCAGGAATACCTTTTCCTATAGCTGGTGGAGTAGTTGGGCTTTTTATTCTTGGTTCGGCTGGTCTGAAAAATTTTTCACAAAAAGATAAACTTAAGTAGCAATTATAATGTTAGTAGTATCTCTAAAATAAATATATAAGTATTCATACAAAAGTTTTTACACATTTGTATTTCTTTATTCTATTGGTTTATAATCACATAATTGGATCTTTGAACCATTGAATAATTGTATCATTCCTTAGCTGTATATAAACGACTTTTTAAAGAGTTTGTTTTTTATTCTATTTCGTTAAAAAAGATTGAAATATAAGTAATTTGCAAAGGAGGTGGCATTTACTAAGTATATTACATGAAAACCTTTAATTTTACTTTACGAAGTAAAAAACACCTAATTATAAGACTTTTAAGCACCAAAAATGCGTAATCAAAAGCCTTGCCTGATAGGGCAAGGTAAATTATTTTGTTTTATATAGTAAGCACCAAAGGTGCGAAATAACTTACATTTGTGAATAGATTACGCACCTTTGGTGCTTATAAACAAATAGATAATTCCTCTTGCCTTAACAGGCAAGCCTACTGATTATCACGCCTTTGGCGTTTACTTTAACTTTGTAAAGTAGAATTAAGGCATATTGAAATTAAAAATATGAAAAACGCCAAAATTATTTATAAAATTGATTCAACAACAAACCTATTTTATAGAGTTTAATGTTAATTATTACCGTATCAAAAAACCATTAACTACCTATTATCAAGCACAATAATTGTATTTCTGTAATATAATTTGTTTTATCAAAATATTATTAAGAATTTTGCAGTCAGTATGGCTTGCAATAAGTGTACTTATGTGTCATTAGAATAATTTGAAACCAAAAATAAATGACTGATTTAGAAATAATAAAACTTATAGAGAAAGATTTTAATCTGAAATTTGAGAAATTAAATAGCGGACAATTTTACAAACTGAATGATTACTTGGAAAACACCCGTAATTCCCAAATACAGGAAAATATAAAAAAATTTCCTGTTGCATATTATACAAAAAAATATAATGGAAATGAAATGGTTAAAGCAGTGATTATTACAGCTTGCAAACTTACTAAAATACCAGAGTTAATATATTCTTTTAAAAATTTGGAAACTTTATTTCTTTTAAATAATGAAATAAAAGAAATTTCAAGTGCAATAATTAATTTAAAAAAATTGAGATACTTAAACTTATCTAATAATAAATTAGAACAACTTCCTGAAGTTTTATATAAATTTTCGGAGTACAACGAAACTAATATGGAATATAGATACTATTTTGATTTCTCAAACAACAATATACAACGAATACATAGAAATGCGGAAGAATTTTTATTAATAACAAATGAAATAACGAGAGAAAGTGCTATAGACAGAGATGAACCGAGAATCAATATGATTGGTAATCATATTAAATATCCTCCTCTACAAATGTTAAAAGATAAAAATTTTGCATGGATAGAATATTATGAAAATCAAAATAAACTTATAACAAAAACTGTAAGTTTTAATGAGTTAGATAAAGCATTACCTTTTGGTATAAAAAGTATTAGAGCAAATAATTATCAGGAATTAAATAATGTTTTTATACAAAACATAGAGGTAGATGCTCAATGGATTTTTATAACAGGAGAAAATGGGTACGGAAAAACCTCTTTACTACAATCTATTGTTATTGGTTTTTTGGGTAATGAAGACGAAAACACTATTCTAAATAGAGAGGGAGAAATTATTTTAGAATACAAAAACAAAGAAGAAAATATTGTAAACATAACTAATAACAAATTTGATTATGCCGACGATTTCCAGTATTTTGCAGCTTATGGTCCTGCCCGATTAATTAAAAACCCCAAGTATATTAACGAATCTAAGACAGCAAGCTTGTTTAACTCATACAGCGAATTGCTTGATATTGAAGATAAATTGGAAAAATGGGAAAAAGATAGTGAACAAAATAAATATTTTGAAAGTGCAAAAAGTATTTTATTACAATTATTTGAGAATCATATTTCAGATATAATTGTTGAACGTATAGCATCAAAAGTTAAGGTAAAATACAAAGAAACAGAAAGTTCTGCGTACAAAACTTTTGAACAATTAGCTTCGGGATACAAGAGTATAATAGCAATGATTGGCGATATAATGATACGTTTGTTGGAAAGTCAACCAGAAATTACAAATTTCAATCAGCTTGCCGGAATTGTTTTAATCGACGAAATAGATTTACATCTGCACCCAAAATGGCAAAAAGCAATGGTTGAGAAATTAACAAAAACATTTCCCAAAATACAATTTATTGCATCAACACACAGCCCCATACCAATACTTGGAGCACCAAAAAACACTGTAATAATAAACGTACAAAGAAATAAAAAAGGAATAACTGCCGAAAAACTTGATATAGATTTTAAAACCTTGTTGCCAAACACATTATTATCTTCTCCTATTTTTGGGTTTGAAGAGTATTTGCCCACAGCATTAAAAGATATGTCAAAACTACGAACCGAGAAAGGATATAACGAAATTCTTTTTAACAACGAGGTAGAACGAAGAATAAACAAAATGATGGAGGCAGGGCTGTTGCATGCTATTTTTTAATAATAAAAATTTATAATTCTATGAA
>JAOZTW010000482.1 GCA_029938985.1 Bacteroidales bacterium
GAAGAGTTTGGAGACACAAATGAAATTATTGGTACTGAAACAAATCAAAAAATAGGTAATTTTGAAAATGAATGCGAAGATTGTATAAGTACAGATATAAAAGGAAAATACTGTAAGGCGTACTCACCATCTGCAATCAAATGGAATGCTGTTTGTTCTTCTCAATGGACAAAAATAATAATAACTTATAGAAAATATGGTGTTTATCATACTATGAAAGGTAGAATTTGGAAAACAAGTGGTATCTCAAGAGGTTTACGATTATGTATTCAATTTACTGGTACATGGAAAAATAAAGCTAGCTCAGGAAGCTTTAATGAATATAAAGAAGGTACTTATTACTCTTACACATTGCGACCTTATGCAAGTACAAGAAGATTAAAGGATTATACAATGGGAGCATATTTCAGAAGAGTAGATGAGGTTTGTGTTCCAATGCACGATAATAATTATGTTTGGAACAGGAAATGTTCAAAATAAATAATGTGAATGCAGTATAAAAAGTTTTTTTTGTCAAAATTAGGTGTTGATTTAAAACTAAATCACAATAACTTTAACAAAGATTAACTTTTTTATACTGCACTCATTTTTAAATTTTAATAAAATTCTAATTTCATGAAAAAAATATTTTTAATTTTAGCTATCATACTAATTACAGTTAATCTGTATTCACAAAACAAAGATGCAAAGAATGAACTTTCAGTTAGTTTTGGCATAGTTAATTATCAGTGCAAATCAAGTTTTTATCCAAACTCACTTAATGCTATATTAAATGTAGCTAATTATAAATACAACTTTAACAAGCTAATTTCATTTAATAGTAAATTGAAATTTTCTAATGGTGTAAAGTATGAAAAAGCTCAAGCCTTAGATGGATACAATGTTTACTTTTGCAATTCATTAAGTTTGTTTTCATCGTTTAGGATAATTAGTAATGATAAAATTGAATTTGATTTAGGAGTAGGTATTTCAGAAGCTTTTTTTATGAACTCAATACCCGCACAGAATTTTTCTAATATTGAATATTTGAATGTGAAAATAGATAATGGTATGTTTCACATTGGCTCTGTGTTAAACACTAATCTGAATTTTTTTTTAAGCTCTAATGCTTTCATTGGTATTTCTTTTGAACATGAATATTACCCTAATAGAGACAATACCCATGCTTTTACTTATAAACTTAATTTTGGAGTAAAATTCTAAATAATGAATAACAAACAAATTATATTACTGTTTGTACTCAGTTCTATTTTTTTGTTACCATCGTGTTACAAACAAATAGAAATTGAGTTTCCGCAATCTGAAACATCAGCTGTGCTAAATTGTTTGTTTACAAATGATAGTATTTTTAACGTTAAAATAAATAAAACGAGTGATTTTAACGATAGTATTTCTTACCCTGTTACAGGTGCTGTTTGCAAATTATATACAGATAATCAATTAGTTGAAGCCTTAAAATCGGTAGATAAGGACGGTTTTTATAGCACTACAAGTGGTTATACTGCGAAGTATAACACCATTTACAAAATAGAGATATCTTCATCTAATTTACCAACCATAACAGCCATTGACAAACTACCTAATCCCCCACAAATATTAAATATTTCAAAACAAGACAGTGTTATGCTTGATGAAGAAGGGAGTTACCTAAATCAATTAAATATCACAATAAATGACCCAGTTGATGTTTTAAATTTTTACGAATTAACTTGTTTTGCTTATTATAAATATGATTATTCAGAGGTTTGGTGGTTAGACAGTATCGGTTTACAAGAAGTAGATACAAGTTATCAGAAAACTTTACTTACTCCACAAAGTCAAGATGTGGTAATAAAAAACGAAGGTTTACTTGACTATGCTCCAACTACTTTACCTTTTAGTGATGCCTTATTTAATGGACAGGTGTATAATTTAAATTTTAATTATCTAATACCAACATATAGTATAGTTTATAATGATTATACAATAAACACAATAACAAACTATAAGTTAATTGTAAGTATCCGTTCTATTAGTGAAAATTATTTCAAATATAAAAAGAAATTTATAATTCATCAAGCAAACCAATATAGCGATTTTTGGGACGGCATAGCCGAACCTGTTCAAATGTTTACCAATGTAGAAAACGGTTACGGTGTGTTTGCAGGATATTCTACTTTTGTAGATACAATTCAATAAAAAAAATGAAAAATTTAATTTTAATAATAATATTTTTTTTTAGTAATTCTGTTGTTTGTTCTCAAAACTACACAATTAGTGGCTATGTTACCGACCGCCAAACGGGAGAACAATTAGTGGGAGCAACTATTTATAGTCCAGTATTACAAAAAGGTAGTCAAACCAATAGTTTTGGTTTTTATAGCTTAACCCTTCCTGTACAAGATTCTATTTTAATTCAAATAAGTTATGTTGGCTATAATACTGTAACAAATACTTTTGTTTTAAACAAAAATAAAATTATTTCTTTTGAACTCATATCAGGTATAACAACTCAAAACGTAGTGGTAAATGGCAATAGTATTGATAAAACCATTGAAATGGGCAAATTACAAATACCTGTTAAACAATTAGATTTAATACCTACCCTTGGAGCCGAACCCGATTTAATGAAAGCTTTTCAATTAATGCCAGGTGTGCAATCGGGCAATGAGGGAAGTAGCGGTTTGTATGTTCGTGGTGGTAGTCCCGACCAAAATTTGATATTATTAGACGACGTTCCCTTATATTATGTAAATCATCTCGGCGGTTTTGTCTCAATTTTTAATACCGATGCCATAAATAGTGTCTCGCTTACCAAAGGCAGTTTTCCTGCTCGCTATGGAGGCAGACTATCCTCTGTTATGGATGTGAGAATGAAAGAAGGTAATATGAAAAAAGTTACTGGCAATGTAACACTTGGCACAGTAACTTCCAAAATATCTATTCAAGGTCCCGTAAAACGAGATGTGAGTTCGTTTATTTTTTCGGCACGAGGTTTATTGTGGGGCTTTGTTTATCAACCCTTAATGCGAATATTATTAGAAGACATGTCCATTGGATATAATTTTTATGATATAAATGCAAAATACAATCATAAACTAAACAAAAATAACCGTGTTTATTTTAGTTTTTATTATGGAGATGATAACTTAATATTTAATGTAAAAGAAAACATGTTTATTAACGATGAAAAAGCAATTTATACTTTGCGGTGGGGAAATTTGATGACCGCAGTTCGTTGGAACAAAGTGTTTTCTCAAAAACTGTTTTCTAACCTCACCTTTTCATATACCAGATACCGATATGTTTCAGATTTTTCATATACTAATAAAATAGAAAAAGAATACATTAATTATAATTATTATACAGGAATAAATGATTTTAATTTTAAGTATGAATTTGATTATTATGTAAATAGTAATTATAAAATTAAAACAGGTACAGAAGCTATTTTTCATAATTTTAATCCAGGAGTAACCAAAACTATCTCAAAAATAGAAAATACAACAGAACACGACACCACAATAGGCAACAAGTCAATTATGGCATTAGAAAACACATATTATTTTGAAAATGAGATTAAAATAGGAAAACGCTTCACTACAAATATAGGTTTAAGAATGTCTAATTATTTTATCAACAATAAATATTTCTTCTCTTTCGAGCCTCGTATAATAAACAGATTTTCGTTAAACAAAACACTTTCTATAAAAGCGTCTTATAGTAAAACCCAGCAGAACATTCATTTGCTTACAAGCAGTACAGTGGGCATGCCTGTAGATATATGGGTGCCTGCTACAGCAATAGCCAAACCATCACAATCTCAGCAGGTTGCTTTTGGTGTTTTTAAATCTACTTTTGACAACACAATTGAAATTAGCATAGAGACCTACTATAAAGAATTAAGTAATTTGATCGCCTACAAAGAAGGTGTAAGCTATCAAGGAACTTCGCAGAATTGGCAAGAAAAAATAGAAACAAACGGTAAAGGAACTTCTTATGGTATAGAGCTTTTAATACAAAAAAAAGCTGGCGTTATAACTGGTTGGTTAGGATATACTTATGCCAAAACATATAGAGAGTTTGAAAACATTAACAATGGTAATAAGTATCCTTTTAAATACGACCGCACACATGATTTAAGCCTGGTTGTAAACTATAAAGTAAACAAAAAAATAAATTTATCAGCCTCTTGGGTTTTTGGTAGTGGATATCCATATACTTTGCCACGAGGCAAATACCCAATAATTAATGATAATCAAGATTGGTTAACTGCAAACCTTGGTTTTAACTATCTTGATGAAGTATATATTTGGGAGGATAGAAATTCTCGCCGTATGAGAAGTTTTCATCATTTAGATTTTGGTATGAATTTTAAAAAACAAAAAAAACGAGGTATAAGAACATGGACAATAAGTGTTTACAATGTTTATAATCGTCAAAATCCATACTTCTACTATATGAACTTTGAAAATAATGAATGGAAGTTATTCCAACAATCACTCTTCCCTGTAATCCCCTCAATAAGCTATAGCTTTAAATTTTAAAAATGAAATTCAGTTGAAAA
>JAOZTW010000483.1 GCA_029938985.1 Bacteroidales bacterium
CTTTTATTAATCAAATAGCTACTGGGCATGCTGTAGTTGCAACTTCAGTTGCAGATTCAGGGCTTTGCTATAATAATATTTTTACTGGAACTAACTTTTTTTGTCAAAACACCAATTTTTTAACATCTTAGCAAAGCCCAGATTCTGCAACTGAAGTTGCAACTACAGCAATGCCCTGTAGTTGAATATTTAAAAATAAAATAAATTGAATGGTTTACAGTCAAATATTGAGATAAAATAAGAAAACTCGGTTTAAGTAAGTCATCACAATATTTGACTGTAAATCGAAATTTAATTTGTTTTTTTACTTTTATTAATCAAATAGCTACTGGGCATGCTGTAGTTGCAACTTCAGTTGCAGAAAACAACGAATTGGCGAGAATAAAACGAGACCTACTAAATACCGAAGATTAAACTTATAGATTTGATTGTTATTTTGTTAAAAGTCTAATATCATAATTTTCTGTCACCAATTCGCTATGCCCTTTCGTTTAATATTTAAAAATAAAATAAATTGGAGACAACTTTTTCCAAAACACCAAATATTTCGGTTGAATTTCAACTGAATTTCAACCGAATTTCAACAAAAAATAAAAAATATGAAATTTTATCAATTATTATTTATACTTCTTGTATCGTGTTGTATGTGTGGAAAAGATTTTGAGATAATAAAATCAACTTCTCAAAAATGGTATGCTGGAAGAGAGATTGCAGGATATGGTACTTATTACAAGCTTACAATAGTTCCCCAAAAAAAATCGGATAAAATGCAATTTAATACATTTTGGATTGGAGAAAAAGCATTTCCTGTGATAGCATATACAAAAAACAAAAATAAAACAAAGATAATATCAGAAGAAAATAAATTTGCAAAAAACGACACTATTTATATTGTAATAAACGACCGCACAGTGGTTAATAGCAGTAAAGATACTGTAAATATAGCCCCGCCTTACAAATTTGAAGGTGAAGCTTTGTTGGGTTACACAGTTAAAGGTAAGAAAAAATACCACGAAATAAAACAATTCACAAAATTAAAAACGTTGAATTATCCATGAGAAATTATTTAATATTCATTTTCATATTTTGTGTAAATTTTAATTCATTTGCACAAGATTTAGATTTAGTTTTAGGAGAAGAGCATGAGATGAAAAGTCGTAATTATGAGTTTGCACAAATAATTGGACAGGACAACTCTGGATTTTATGTTTACAAAAAAACAGATAAAAATAGTTTTGTTATTGAACATCTTAACAGTAAGATGAATATAACAAAGTCAACTATTTCGGTATTAAAATATGGATATGAATTAATGTTTGTTGAATATATTTCAAATAAAATTTATGTTTTTAGTACTTTTTTTGACAAACAAAACAATCTATCAAAAGTATATGTACACTCAATAAATAAATTTTCGTTAAAACAAAACAACGATTATATTTGTATTGCCGAGATAGAAACAAACAAAGCGATAACTCGTAAATTGTTTAAATACCAAAATTTTGATTATACTATTTCGCCCGATAGCACAAAACTATGTTTGTTTTTTGAGCCAAAAAATTACTCAGCCCATTATTATGCTTATGATGGAAATATGAATTTTTTATGGAAAAAAACATTAAACGAAGATGAGAATTACTATCCGGAAGAATATTATATTGATAATGAGGGAAATTTACACGAATTAATCCCTGTTTATGAAAATAATGAAATATATTATGAACTTTTGAGTTATACTGAAAATGCTACAATAGTAAAACAATATAATTTAAAAATAAAAAACAATACTATTAATGCTTTAAAATTAGGTTTTACAAAAGAAAATAATATAATTTGTGCAGGTTTTTATGGAAAATATTATGGCATAATTGGAACATGTTTTTTTCTTATTGATAACAAAAAAAATGAAATTTCTCATACAAATTATGAGGAATTTAGTATTGACCTTCAAACTATTGAATTTAGAAAACGCCGAAGAGAAAGATATATTAAAAAAAATAAACAAAATTATTTGTCTGATTATAGATTTGATTATTTGAATATTTATAATAATAATGTGTGTTTGGTAGTAGAAAAAAGATATAGTACAACTACAACGGGAGATTCTTTTTCCGACCCAACAAGTACAAGTCGCTCATCTCGAAGAACTAAAACAGAGTACCATAACGATAATATTATCATTTTACAACTCGATTCGGTGGGAGAACTTGTTAATGAAAAAGCAATATTAAAAAGACAAACATCTTCGTATAGAAGAACAACATATTCGCAAGCCATAATAAATAATAAAATAAATGTTTTATTGAACTCAAAAAATGATATTGTAATAAAAGAAATTACTAAAAAAGGAAAAATAAATAATAATTTTGTTTTATCAAACCAAACTTTTGTATGGCTAAGTTCTGTAAATATGAAACAAATCTCAAATAATGAATTAATAATTTGGGGAGAAAAAAAACGAATACAACAATTTATAAAACTAACTTTTAAAAATAATTAATTAAGTGAAAATGAAAAAATTAATGAATTCTTTTTTGATTTTGATATTAATATTGTCATTATCAACTGCTCTAAAAAGTCAAGAAATAATTAAAACTGTAAGGGTTTATAACAAACAAGTGGATTTTAATTTTACAGGTGAATGGCAATACATATCAACTGATTTATATCTGTTTAACGAAAACAGATTTAATAAAATGATAAATGATTTGTATGTTCCAAAATCAAAAAGATTAAAGAAAAAAGCAGAAGTGGTTGAAAATGTTTTAATAACAACAACCTTAGACGGTTTAAAAAACTATGAAAATATTGAATACCCAATTTATAATTTCAGAGTAACAAGAGACGAAAGTGGAAAATATAATACACAAGCATCAAGTAGTGAGGTAATAAGAATTATTGATAATTTTCCTATTTCTTCGATAAACAATTATATTGGAGCTAAAGTAAAAGTAGATGTAATAACAAGTAAAAACAAAAGTTATTTATACAAGTTGGTGGCTTCTCAGCTACAAAATATTTCTGATTTATCTAATCCAACAGATGCCGCAATGCAACTTGTAGGTGAATTTGGAAAAATGATGGAACGAGATGCTGCTGGTAAAGAATATCATTTCGAATCAACAATTAGACTTTACGAAGAACAAGATTTTAACAAACGATTTCATTCGTTAAGTATATTTGTTTTTGCACCCTCTACTATTTATTCTCCAAGTTTTGACACACTTGCAATTAGTGAATTTATTACAAATGCTTCAAATCCAACTATATCAAGAGCCGTTTTGAAAAAAAATATCAGAAATTCAAGTTATCCGTTTATGGTTACTGTAAATTATAAATCTAAATATATTCCTGAAATACCAGATGTAGTTGATTTTGAGACTTTAAAGATACGAAAAGCTAAATGTGAAAACAATTATCAATCAGGATTAATAAATAGAGAAATATATAATCAAGAAAAATTATTAATAGAATTTTTTGAAATATTTGCTCAACTTAAATTAGATGTAAACAATTATGAATTAGATTATAAAAATAAAATTTCGGAAGATTATTCCAGACATTCATTTATTATTATGCAGGATTTATTGCATTTAAAAAATTTTCATAGAGAAATATTAATTTCCTATACAAATAATCCTGTGTTTGAAAACAAGTTTAGACAAATTTATGATGATTTTATAGGAAAAGCAGAGATATTTTTGGAGGCAAATAATAAATTAAGAGATATAAAATATTTGGTAAACACATTTATGAGCCTCGAATATAACACCAATTTAACATTAGATTCTCTCAACAGAGAGGAATATTTACGAAGTTTATATTCAGTAAATCTACCACAACGAGAAAAAAATTCCAATGAAGTAAAATCAATGAATTTTTGGATTTCACAATTAGAAAATAATCATTTTGATAAAATATATAGTCCTAAGATTGACGCATTACTTTCTCTCGAAATAAATCCTGAAAGTTATAAATTAGCATTGGAATTGGAAAATTCTATGCGAAATACTAACTGTGTTTTATGCAGAGAACGTGTGATTACAATAATTGAAGAATTTAAAAAATCGTATGCTGATTATGAAAAACAAATGGCATTCAATCAATTAGAAGATTTAAAAACAGCGACCAAAGGTACACTTTACGAAATTAGCAAAAAAGAGACCTACATATCAAAAAACTTGGAACAAAATTATTTTGATGAAATGCCTGCTCACATAGATTTGATTGCCCAAGATTTTACTGCTCTTTTAAAAGATAAAGAAGAGTTGCAAGATTTATTAAAAAAAGATTATTATTATTCTGAATTAGAAGAAATTGAGTCAACATTTGAAATGATAAAATTAATTTCAACAAAACTTGTAAATGGTTTTGAAACAATTTGTAAACAAGAACCAGATTTATGTAATTAGGAATTGTCAAAAAATTAACTTCGGAAATTGTGTCATTAATTTTAAACTTTTTCTGTCAAAAAAAATAAAAAAATGCTTGTAAAATATTTAAACCCCCGATATGATATAACTTTT
>JAOZTW010000484.1 GCA_029938985.1 Bacteroidales bacterium
TTTTTGTTTCATTTTGGTCAACCATTACTGATCTAAATGTATATCCACCTTTTTTAGTTTTTACCATTTTTATTACCTTAGTTAATCCTTTGCGGTCTTTGGTTTTTAGTGTTGCAACAACTTTCTTTGCCATAATAAATATTTTTTATATGTTAAATTAATTAAATTATTTTATCAATTAAATTACTTAGTAAAAAAGAAAAAATAATTAACTCCAACCTACTTGTTTATTTTGCCCTTTTAAATAATTAAAGAAGTCATTAAATAGAAAGCTATTTGCAGATTATTAAATTATTAAAAAAACAAAAAAACGGCGTATCTTGGTGTTACTTATTGTTTCATTTTTATTTAATTTCTTTGTGAACAGTAACTTTCTTCAATATTGGATTGTATTTTTTTAATTCCAATCTTCCTGTTGTATTCTTTCTGTTTTTGTAAGTAACATATCTTGATGTTCCGGGTTTTCCCGTTTTTTTGTGTTCTGTACATTCAAGTATAACCTGAATTCTATCGCCTTTCTTTTTAGCCATTACTTTTATATTGTTTTGTTATTAATAATTTGTGATATTTCTCTTCAACTAATTAGTACTTACCTATATATCCTTTTTGTTTGGCGGTTTCCAAAGCTTTTCTTAAACCAAGCTTATTTATTGTTCGCATTCCTGATGCAGAAACTTTTAAAACAACCCAACGTTTTTCGTCTTCAAGAAAATATTTTTTCTTAAAAAGATTTGGATAAAACTTCCTTCTTGTTTTTTTGTGTGAGTGAGAAACATTATTACCTGACATCACTCGCTTTCCTGTTATTTGACAAATTCTTGACATTATTTTATATTTTGTTTTTTTAAATTGGAATGCAAAGAAAACAATTATTATTTGAATTGTCAAATTTTTATTATCATTTTTTTTCAAACTGTTTATAAAAAATCTTCTTATACTTAATTACCAAAGTTTTACTGGAGGAGGTATATAATAAATTACTTTTTGTGCTTCAAATTTTTCGTCGCTAAAATCAGTAATTTTAAAATTTATTATATTTATTCCATTTTCTAATTTTGCATCATAATTAAATAAAAAATCAAATTCAGGGTCTATTGATTCGGTAAAACTACTGATTGTAGTTATATATTTGTTGTTAATAAAGACATCTACTTTTTTTGGTTTTTTAAAACCTTGAATACAAGTCCTAATTGTTATAGTATCAACATTTAATGAAACAACGGAGTCGGTCAAATCCAAGAAAATTATTTTGGAACGGTCTAATGTTTGATATTTCAACAAACCATAATCTAAACCATTGCCAAAATGAGAAGTAGAACCGGCAAGTAATATTCCTTTATCCTTTGTTTCAATTATTTCGGAGACAAAATCATTGCTCTTTCGTTTAAACGTTTCAGTCCAAATAAGTTTTCCATTTTTATCAAATTTTATGAGCAAATAATCATTTTCCAATTCATAACCAGTGCTTGACGTTCCTCCAATAGCAAAACCGTTGTCATAAGTTTCGATAACATTTGCAGTATATTCCCATTTCTCACATTCAAAGTCCGATTTCCACAAAGAATCTCCATCAGCAGATAATTTCATTATAAAAGCATCAAAATCAATTAAGGGGTCGTATCTGCTATGTCCACAGACAAGTAAAGAATTATCCGATGTTGTAATTATTGATGTTGGTTCGTCCCAGTCTGTAACTCGATAATCTTTGTTAGTCAAATATGTCCCATCTTTATCATATTTTGATATAGCAATATGCCGATAAGAACCATTTGTGGTAGTTTTAAAGCCAGTTGCAACAATACTTCCGTCTGGCATCTCCGTTATTCCCAGAGCCTTGTCATCGCTTGAACCGCCTGGAAAATCTTCCCACTCAAAATTTCCGAGCGAATCTAATTTCAACACCCACCAATCGTTTGGTTCGTCGGTGTTGATACATGTATGCCCAGCAATAGCAAAGCCATTATCTTTGGTTTGAATAATTTTATTTGCCACAGCTTCTCCTTGACCATCGTAGTTTTTTTCCCAAATCATTTCTCCAAGCGAATCCAATTTCATTACCCACAAATTTAAAGGCATAGAGTCGTGTTCGGCATTGTAACCTGCTACAACTATAGATTTATCACTGGTTTCAATAATGCTGTTTGGTGAAATTACTGGGTACGAATAGTAAATTTGAGCCCATTTTTTTCGTCCACTTTCAGACACTCTCAAAAGCCACATCACATCAACCGACGATTTGGCATTTCCTGCAACATATATTTTGCCAGAGCTTGTTTGCATAATTGTTTTTGCCTCGTCCCAAGCATCGCCACCATAACTCATAGACCAATCATAAGAATATTGAGCCGAAACATTAGAAACAAAAAATATTAAACATAAGAATATGATTATATGTAATTTATTTTTTAAGATAACTTTAAAATTTTTAAATTGGAATTGAAAAAAATACGTTAGACAATTCTTTAAATTAATATTGGATTGTAATTTTAATTAACTATTTGCCACACTTAGTCATATTAAAAGTAAGATTATCAGGAATTAATATAAAAGTAGATTTACTAATAGTAAAATTTTGTTTGTATTTTATCAATTCCCATCTATACTTACAACGATAGTGCCAAAATAATAATATATATTTACGAGAAAAAATAGTTTTTTTATTTTTATTGCATTATTATTGTATCTTTATTATTTATTTTTATTTTTGTACGATTATTCATAAAAACGAACATTACGCCATAAATTGCAATTAGAAATTAAAATTGTTTTATACCCTAAAATTAAATTATTTATAAAAATTTTGTATAAAAACAAAGTTTTACAACATCAATGGTTCGTTCGGTTTTTATAATCGTCTGATTTTTTGCTATTTATATTTTATCCTGAAATTTACAATAAACACAAATAAGCAAGTATTTTAATAAAAACTAAATATTAAAAAATTAAAAAACTTAACTAAGTATTTACAACATAATATTATATAATGAAAAACACACTTGTAGCATATATAGATTCTGATTATTTGCTTTTTTCATTGCAAAAAAACGGAAACTCTCAATTGATTGAATATAAAAATAGTTGTCGTTATCCTTTATATTTTTACATAGACAATCATCAACAAAAAATAACTTATAGTAAAAATTATAAATCATTTTTCTTAGATGGTTACGATGAGTTTGTTGGCGATTTTTTTAATTCAATCAAAAACAAAGAAAAATATATTTGGAAGGGGCAAAAAAAGGAGACAAAAGAATTGTTTGTTAAGTTGCTTAACGATGTAAAAACAGAATATTTTTCTCACACAGGAGAAGCCAAAAACACTGAAATACCTACAAAACTTGTATTTTCAGAAAATATAACAACCAATATAAAAACGTTATTAAAAACAGAGTTTAAAAAACAAAATTTTAATATTGATAGTCAAAATAATACTTTTTCTGAAATTGTAATTAAAAATTATATTTCAAAAAATAGTTTGTATTTGCAAAACAAAAAATTTGCAGTTTTAGAGGCACTAAACGATAATTTGAATATTTCAATTGTTGAAGTTGTTGAAAATAATGTTAAAGAAATTGATATTAAAACATTTACTCATTTGGGAAATGACCCACGCATTAGCACAATTGCAAATGAGATTGTAAATGATATAAAAGTTTCGTATCCAAGTGCTTCTGCAAGTATAAATACAGAGTTGGCACGTCATAAAATAAAGGCGGAAAAAGTTTTATCAAAAATTGAAACAAGCCAAAAACCACAATTAACTTTAAGCACTACTTTTGCTTCCAATCTTAAAAAACGGTTAATTGCAAATATTTCGGTGGAGGAATATAACAGACTAGCGGATTTGCAAACACGAAAAATTTTAGCAGCTTTTAACGAAAACTTTAAAATAAAAATAACAAAACTGGATAAAATATTTTTGATAGGAAACAATTTGAATAACAAACTTGTTAAAGATAAATTTGAACAATTGAGTGCAGGTAAAAATATTTTTGTTAACAATGATATTTCAGATATTTTAAGCGAACTTTTTGATAAACCAGCAGATGACCCAGTAGATGATATGGCAACAATGTTTCTTGCGGCTGAAAATGATACTGTTGAACCAGTAGAAACATTTAAAACAGTTTCTACATTAATAATATCTAACTTAACAGTTGGACAGAAGGTGAAATTATCAAACTATGATGGTCGTAAAGGCAAAGGTGCTTCAACACAAATATTTGAATGCGTAGGAGTTAATAAATTATCTGTTATTGAAAGTTCTCGTTCTCTAAAAGTGGGAGATATTGTAATTCCTGATATTAAAACATGGCATCAAGGTATTTGTGTTGTTCTAAATATCTCTCGAAATGGAAGAAAATTAGGAAAATTTAAAACTCGTGAAATACAAACAATTGAAATAACATAGTGCCGTAAACTGTAATTAAGAATAAAGGATAGTCCCTACAAAACAGTGTTGGTCTGATTAACAAGTATTTACAAAAATATGATTTTATTTCTTTATATGATAAAAGAAAGGGG